>JASHQD010000116.1 GCA_030037755.1 Terriglobia bacterium | reverse complement strand
CGCCGGCGCCCGCGGGACTGGCGAGCACCGTGACGCTCAACGTGGTCGACTGGCCGGGCAGCAGCGTGTACGATCCTGCGGTCAGGTTCACGGTGATGGAATTCTCGACCGTCGCTCCGGTGTTCTCGTAGGCGCCGATATCAATGTTCGACCCGTTCGTCCGCGGGTTGCCAAAGTAATCCGTGCTGCCATAGACCGAGTTTGGCGAGCTGCCATGGGGATCGCACCAGCCGACGCTGCACGAGATGCTCATGGCGCCCGCGTTGACAGTCGGAGAGGACGGTAAAGTGTCAAAATCAGGAGGCGTGCCGCCGAGATCGACGAAGAGCGGATCGGTATTCAGCGAGTTCGCATCTTCTCCGCTCGAACTCTGCCAGTTCGCGAAGCTCGTGTACGTGTTCACGCCGCCCCACCAGATCGACGTTCCCTTCTGATAGCCGGCGGCAGAATTGTAAAGATTCCAGTTGAGCGTCGCGGGCGGTCCGGGATATTGCGTGGAAAAGGGGACGTAGCTGAAGATCCACGTATTGTAAGCGCCGGCGTAGACGACGTTGTTTTCGTAATAATCCCCTTGACCGCTGCCCACCTGGTATTGAATCTGGAATTCGCCAGTCTCGCCGCCGGGCTGCACGGCGTTATTGTAGAGCGTGTTGTTCACGAACACGTCGTGATAGCTGCTGCCTCCGCCGTTGCTGGGGCCGCCGCTGCGCGTGGCCCGGGCGTAGCCGCCGATCGAGTTGCCGCAGGCGTTGGAGTTGTAAAAAATGTTGTTCCGGACCGTTGCCCACCTGCCGTAACAGGGAGATTTGCCTTTACCTGGCATGCCGGTGTTGTTCGGCTCGGTCCACTCGGTCCCATTCGCCAAGCAGACCTGATTCTCGCTGGTGGTTTCGATTCCGTAATCGACCTGGAAAATCAGGTTCCGCTCCAAAGTCACGTAGGCGCAGCCGTCGCAGTAGAGCCCGTCGGCGTCGTATTCATAGCCCTCGCCGGGATTGGTGATTCCGCTGATGTTGTAGACGGTATTGCCGCTGATCTCGCCGTACATCGCCTCGTCGTAACCGACGGGTCCCACGCCCTCGTAGCCGATCGCGTCGATGCCGATGTTGTCGTTATCGTGGACCAGATTGTTGGTGATCGCGAAGTGGGTCACGTTGCCGTCGACGTTCAGGGACTCGCTGTTGCCGGTCCTCAGGTCGAAAACTTCGTTGCCGTTGATCGTCAACTGCGTGATGGGCGTTTGCGACGTCCCGTAAACGGAGATGCCGAACGCGTTCCCGTTCTTTTCCGACGTCGTCGTGATGTTGTGAACGATGTTGTTCAGAATCTTGACGCCGCTGCCGGAGCCGGTGATCCAGACGCCGCAGGGAACAAGAGAAGGATTACTGGTGGTGAAGTTCCGCAGCTCGAATCCCTGGATGGTGAGGTAGCTCTGATTCACGATCGTGATCAGGCCCTCGGTTCCGCTTGGGCCGCAGCAGGTCACGCCCGTTCCGTCGAGGATCGGGTTCTGCCCGGGATAATTCTGGAAGGTGATGGGAGCCGTCGCGGTTCCGGACGAGGGGAAGTTCACCGCCTCGCTGTAGACGCCGCCGAAGACATAAACCGTGGCGCCGGCCGTGACAGTATTCGCCGCATGTTGGACCGTCAGCCATGGCTGCTGGATCGTGCCCGGATTGCTGTCGCTGCCCGACGTCGACACATAGTACTTCGAGCCAGCCTGCGCTCGCAGCCTGACAGGTGAGAGGCACAGAAGGACTGCGGCGGCAATGCTGAGAAGAAGAGGGAGGAGCGCTGCGCCATCCCGAGATCGCATAGTTACCTCCTTGGGAAACTCCGGCCTGCAGATTCTAGCATCGACAGTTCACAGTTGACAGTACCCCTGAGCTGGAAAGTTGAATCCGCAATAGGTTGACACCCGAGGTCGGTTATATTCAGAAAACAAAGGAGTTTCCAGCTTTATTCCAGACTGCACTTCGCCGGAATCAGGCAAAACCAGGCACCGATCCCCGAGCTTTACCGCGAGGGCGCATCGGCGAGGAGAAAGCCTCCAGGCTACCGGGCATGGGCCGGTCGGACTTCTGGCGATGGGACCGCGAAATTGTCCGGGGCGCGAGAGCCTAGGCGTGTGAATCGACGGGACGTCTCCGCGACGCTGATGCCCAAGCCCGAAAACGGCTGGCTCCTCCATAAGCATATGACACCACAAGTGTTAAGAAGCGGCTTCGAGGCCTTTCGAGTCACGAGTAGCACAACATGCGGAAGATTTCCGTGATCGGTATCACGGCCGGCAGTGTCCAGATCTCGAATCATTCTCGATTTTGGAAGGGGAAGCCGGTTCGCCAAAGGTCCGAGCGCCGGGAACGCTCGTCAGGTCAACACTCCTTGACCTTGACCTACTACCTGCTATGATCTGAAGAAGGCAGGCCCAAGGAGGCGCAGAAACATGCAGGAGATCCCCTTCACGATCCACATCTTCAAAGAAGGGCCGACGTTTGTGGCGTATGTACCTGAACTCGACCTTTCCAGCTGCGGAGCGACGGATCAGGAAGCTCGGAAGAACATTCGGGATGCCGTCTCCGGATTCCTTGAGACCAGCGCCGAAATGGGCACACTGCCTGAAATACTCGAGGAAGCGGGTTACCAACGGGACGGCGATTCCTGGCGCCCGCCTCAGTTTGTCTCTCTCGATCATTCGACCGTGAGCGTCGCCTGATGCCGACAGTCCGGCCGGTCGACTACCAAACACTCGTCAGGATTTTCACCAGAGACGGTTTCACCTTCAGCAGGCAGCGCGGCGATCACCTGATCTTCACCAAGCCTGGCACTAAACGGCCGCTGGTGATCCCAACCTACGACGCAGTTCCCGTGTTCATCATCAAAAACCTCCTTCGCACAGCCGACATGACGCGCGAGCGCTATTTCGAGCTTCTCCAGAACGAATACGCTAAATCATGCGTACCCGAGATACTGCAGCGCGGCGCATGATGGCTGAGCTATTGCGGTGCTAAAATAGCCTCGCGATCTTCACCCACGGTCGCGAGAGGATCCATGGTCTTCGAGAGCCCTTCTCCGCTTCGAGTCTTCTTGGTCGCGCTCGCGCTGATTCCCATTGGACCCGGCGCGTACGCACAGGAGCAGCAGACGCCTGCGCCCGTCGTCCAGGAGCCGCCCCAGCCGCAAACGCCCGCCCCGGCGCCCAAAACAGGCAATCGTCTGGTGACCGGCAAGCTGATCTACGTGGCGCCCATGCCTAACAATCTCGACAAGTGGCTGCAGGAGGATCTGCGAACCTGGGGACGGTATCGCGTGACCAGCAACTCTGAGGGCGTGGATCTCGAGATTGATGCCGTGGTTCCCGAAAGGCAGACCCGGTACCGCGAGCGTAACGGAGTCCCGCTGCCCAAGGGAGAACCCAAGAAGCAGCCAAGGGAAAGCTCGATCACCGTGACCGACTGGACCAGCGGAGCGCAATTATGGAGCGCCACCCTGCTGAACCGTAATCCCAAGGCTGACGAGGCCGAGCCCCCGCCCGCGGCCAGCATCGAGATTCCGGCGCGCGACATGACTTCGGATCAGCTCGCGCTCAAGATTACGCGAGAGCTCGAGCGATACGTCGAGCAGCTTGAAAGCTCTAGCCCGCACTGATTCGGGTCGCGGGACTGGGTCTTGCGGGCTGGCGGCTCGGTCCCGAACCCCCGATCAAGCCAGCGCCGCCTGCAGCATCGCTCGCGCGTAACCCACGTTGTACGCGAATCCGGCATACCCGCCGCCGCCGGGATAGTAAGTCTTGAAGCCAGGCTGATCGCGATCGTAATCGAGCGCGCGCGGATGCTCGGGGTAAACCAGCCGCGGATACTTCAGCCGCACCAATTCCTTCATCACGCCGAACATGTCCACCTGGCCTTCGTCGATGAAGACCTCGGTGTATTTCAGATAAGGCGTCCGCACGCGGACGTTGCGGAAGTGCACGTGGTTGATGCGATCGCGTTCGCCGAAGTAGCGGCAGACCGCGACCGGATCTTCGCCAAGCTCGCGCGTCACGCCGCAGTCGAACGTGATGCCGTTCGATTTGCTGGGGACGATGTCGATGAGGCGCTTCCAGCCGGCAAGCGTCGACATGATCTGGCCGGAGCCGCGGCTAAGCGGCGCCGGCGGATCGTTTGGGTGCAGCGCCAGCCGGACGCCCGATTCTTCGGCCACGGGGATAACGGCCTTCAGGAAATAGGCAATGTTGCCCCACATCTCGTCCAGGCTGTGCACGCCTTCGTCGCCGAGCGGCGGCAGGTCCTTGACGCGGTCGTAATCGAATGCCGTCAATCCGGCGTCGCCGCGGCCGACCTCTGCGTAATAACCTTCCACCAGGCGATGCGCGTAGAAGTTGTATTCGATCACCGGCAGGCCGGCGCGCCCGGCGGCGCGAATCGACTGCCGGACTTTCTCGATTTCCTCGTCGCGTCCCGGCTTTCCGTACAAAGTGTTCGGAAATCCCGCGATCATGATGTTGCCGAGCGCCAAGCTGCCGGCCTTGAGGCGATCCATCACGGAGCGAATCTGATCCTCCTGCCATGGAATCGGCGGGCCGCCCGTGAGCACGTGATCCACGCCAAGCTGCTTCACGCGTCGCATGCCGGCATCGCTCAAAGCGCCCGCGGCGAGGTCGCCTCCGCCCATTTCCAGGCAAAGCTTGGGCGTATCCGTCCCCTCGCCTCGCATCTGTGGCGGGACCGTGGCTCGCAGGTTCCCGGGAAACGTCCGCGCGAGAGGCGCAACGACGGCCGCCGACGCTATCCCTTTCACTGCCTGGCGTCGCGAGGAGTTGAATCTCATGGGTTGTTCTCTCCGGCTAGGTTCGACCGGCGGCTATATCCATCATCGGGTTGAGTTTACCTAAGTTGGGCCCGAGGGTTTCACCTCACCTTCGAGGATGGGGCACGAACTTGTGAATTGATGACCCACGGCTACATATACCATAAGTCTTTGCCCTTGATGTGCGCCTGCTGAATCCGCAGTTCACCGATGTGAGTAGCGCAGCCAATACCGCGGAGTGCCGCGACCGAGACCCCGCAGAGTCGGCTCAAGTCGAGTCCGATTGCGGTCGATGAATTCTAGGGAGAGGTTGACGTGATATCGGTGCTCATCTTCGTGTTCTCCGCCGCCCTGCTGCTCTTCTACATTCAAGTGGCCGTCGACAGAATCTTGGAGCGGCCGTTTTTGGAGCCGCTGGCGCGCCCGATTGTGGAAGCCAACAGGCTCAGCTTCCTCGACATTCGCCACGCCCTGGAAACGGGTGATGCGTCCGGGGATAGCTCAGGCGTTCAGGTCCAGCTGAATCGCGACTTCCGGGCTCTCACTTCCCTGTTGCGCCATGCCGGCAGCCGGCGCCGCCCTCTTTCCGGGGCTGAGAGGGTGGCCGCAATCTACTTCCGCGTGCTTTCTGGACTATGCGCCGCCGGCCAGCTTTTCGGGATGCAGGGACACTGGCTGCGCCTGAAGATGATCTCCGTTCTGGAGTTCTTCGCCAATGTGCTGGGCGAGCGCACCAGGCGCGTCCGCCTTTGCCCAGCTCAGACCCCCTGAGCAGTCGATCGTCAACAGTCAGTGGAGTCAACGGTCGACTGTCCACAGCCCACAGCCCACAGCCCGCAGCCCGCAATCCACAGGCGGAGATTGGGCCCCCAGCACTACCGTCCTCGCAGGATGGCGGGGTTTCAGTCTCCAAGCCTGCGCTTTAGCTACACGCATAAGCCGTGGTGCGTCAGCAAGCGTTCGCTCGGATGCTCCCGGCGGGCACTTTAGGGCACCCGGGAACATCCAACCTCTGCACGCTGCTATCAAGCGGCGACGGAGGATCAGATCATGTCCAGAAAGCTGGCAGCAAGCGTACTCATCTTGGCGGCATCGCTCGTGGCTGCGTTATCTCTGCGGGCGCAAAATGGCACTTCGGGAAACAGCCGGGAGGAGCTGCGGATCGCTAAACAGGTTCGGCATGAGATTGTGATCGAACCCTACCTCAACGTGTTCGATTCCGTCAATTTCAACGTGGATGGCCCCAACGTCACCCTGACCGGCGCCGTAACCCAGCCGACCGTGAAAAACGACATTGTGAAGTCTGTGAAACGGATCGAGGGCGTGCAGCACGTCGACGATCAGATCAAGGTGCTTCCGCCCTCGCCGGCGGATCAGCGGATTCGGCGCGCGCTTTTCCGCTCGATTTACCGTTATCCTCCCTTGCAGAAGTATGCTGGACCGGTGGTGAAGCCGATCCAGATCATTGTGGACTCGGGCCACGTCACACTCGAGGGTGTGGTGGACAGCGAGTCAGACAAGAACCTGGTCCAGTTGCGAGCCAACTCGGTTCCGGGGATCTTCTCAGTGACGGACAACCTCCAGGTGGTCAAGCCGTAAGTAAGCCAGCCCGCCCGCAGCCTTACCTGCCCGGCGGGGATCGCGGCGCCAGCGCCAACACGGCTCGCCCTCCGCCCAAGCGGCGCACCGGGCAAGCCGGAATCCGAATGGAGATTTCGTTTGACACTACGCTGCTCTTTTTGTAACGTTGTGCCGGTTCCAAAAAACTAACGAGGGGGCGGTGACCGGTTAGGTGTCGACAGAACGCGGCGTCTTCCGGTACGCTCAAAACGGCGGCTATGTTTGTTCCAAAACGGATGTTCCTGACAAAAGGCGTGGGGAAGCACCGCGAGAAACTCACCAGCTTCGAGCTCGCGTTGCGTTCAGCGGGCATTGCAGCCTGCAACCTGGTGCGGGTTTCGAGCATTTTCCCGCCGCGCTGCAAGATGATCCCTCGGACCGAGGGCATGAAGGAACTGGAGCCCGGCCAGGTAACGTTCGTGGTCATCAGCGAGAACTCCACGCACGAACCCCACCGGCTGATCGCCGCCTCAGTGGGCGTGGCGCTGCCGGCGGATCGCAACACGTTCGGGTATCTCTCGGAACACCACTCGTTCGGGCAGACGGAAGAAGTGGCGGGGGAATACGCCGAAGAACTGGCCGCCGAGATGCTCGCCACCACTCTGGGCGTGGAGTTCGATCCCGACCGGAGCTGGGACGAGAAGAAGGAGATTTACCGCATCTCGAACAAGATCGTGCGTACCATGAACATCACGCAGTCCGCGATCGGCGACAAGCGTGGCTTGTGGACGACGGTCCTCGCGGCCTCGGTGCTTCTCGGCGTCGACGAATAGTGAATTGTGAATGGTAAGTGTGAAGTGTGAAGTATGAAGGCGAGTAGCGAATGGCGAATAGGGAGTAGGGAGTAGGGAGCAAAGAACTCCTCGGCTGTTTACAATTCACCACTTACAATTCACCATTTTCTATTCGCCACTCGCTATTCGCTACTCGTTCGAAGAGCCCCGGCCAAAACCCTCACATTGGAAAAAACCATGTCACCCATATCATCCTTCATCAAACAACACTACCGTCACTTCAACGCCGCAGCTCTCGTAGACGCGGCGGAAGGATACATCAAGCTGCTCGAATCCGGTGGCAAGATGTTCGTGACTATTGCGGGAGCGATGAGCACAGCGGAACTCGGGATATCACTCGCCGAAATGATCCGCCAGGACAAGGTTCACGGGATCTGCTGCACCGGCGCCAACCTTGAAGAAGACGTGTTTAACCTTGTCGCCCACGATTTTTACGAGCGCGTGCCGCACTATCGCGATCTCACCCCGAAAGACGAAGCCGGGCTGTTGGCGCGGCACATGAATCGCGTGACGGATACCTGCATTCCTGAGATGGAAGCCATGCGGCGCATCGAGTCCGCAGTGCTCGAAGAGTGGGTGGCCGCCGATAAAGCAGGCCAGCGATTCTTTCCGCACCAGTTCATGTACAAAATCCTGCTCTCGTGCCGCTTGAGCGGATCGTATCAGATCGATCCCAAGAACAGCTGGCTGCTGGCCGCGGCGCAGAACAACCTTCCAATGTTTGTTCCAGGCTGGGAAGACGCCACTCTGGGGAACATGTATGCCGGGCACTGCATTTCGGGCGACGTCAAGAACGTCCACACGGTTCGGACCGGCATCGAGTACATGATGGAACTCGCGGAGTGGTACACGAACACAACCGCGAAAACGCCGCTCGGGTTCTTCCAGATCGGCGGCGGAATCGCCGGCGATTTCTCGATCTGCGTGGTTCCCATGCTGCACCAGGACCTGCAACGCGAGAATGTGCCGCTGTGGGCATACTTCTGCCAGATCAGCGACTCCACGACCAGCTATGGCTCCTACTCTGGAGCCGTACCCAACGAGAAGATCACGTGGGGCAAGCTAGGCATCGATACGCCGAAGTACATCATTGAATCCGACGCGACCATCGTGGCGCCGCTGATTTTCGCGTACGTGCTGGGCTGGTGAACTCGATGAATCGCGATGGTGAGTTGTGAATGGTGAATAGTAAATGGTGAATAGTGAAGGTGAACATCAGTGAATAGCGACTTATAATAGGTAAGAGAAGACTTAAGGCGACGGCGATGGCAGACGGGGTTCCAGACATCCTCGGGCGGTCATTTCGCTACTCGCTCCGCGCCATCAGGCTATATCAATACCTGCAGAGAAGGAAGGACGGAGCGGGCTGGGTTTTGGGAAGGCAGTTTCTGCGCTCGGCGACGTCGGTAGGAGCCTGCATCCAAGAAGCGCAAGGGTCTGAGAGCCGGCAAGATTTTATCCACAAGCTCGGCATCGCGCAGAAGGAGGCTCGGGAAAGCCTCTACTGGTTGCGGCTACTAACCGAGTCGGGGTTAGTTGTTCAAAAACGGCTGACCCCGCTTATTCAGGAAACGAACGAGCTGATCGCAATCCTCACAGCTATCATCCTAAAATGCAAGAAGCGGTGAAAATCGCTATTCACCATTTGCCATTCACTATTCACCATTTTTCTTCGCTCTTTCTACCTTAATTTAGAATTGATAGCGCAACGCTATCTGAAACTCTCGCGGCAGATTCAGCAAGTTCGTGTAGTTACCGAACGAGTTTTCGATGTCGATCTCGTTGTAGCTGCCCACATGCGAGTCGAAACTCGGCGTATTGGTGACGTTGAAAGACTCAATGCGCAGTTGCAGCGTATGATTTTCGCCCCAGGGCATCTTCCACGTCTTGTCGGCGCTGGCATCGATGTTGAAAAAGCCGCCGCCGTTGCCGACGTTGCGCGTGCCGGACTGGCCGGGCAGCGTGTAGAACCATGAATTGTAAGCCGTCGTGGGACTCTGGAAGATGTTGACAGTCCCGTCCCCCATTTTGTAGACGCCGGACTGAGGGAGCGGTCCTACCTGAGTGGCGACACCCTCGAGTTGCCAATCCGTCGGGAAATAGAAGCCGTTATCCACGATGTAGGGGAAACCGGTGGTCCAGCGGAAAATCCCTCCCAACTGCCAGCCGCCAAACAGCCCGTTCATCCAGCCCGACATATTCGACCCGAACCGCTGCCCGTGTCCGAAGGGCAGTTCCCACACCCAGTCCGCGTTCACCTGGTGGGTTGCGTTGAAGTCCGAGGGACCGTAGAGCTGGTTGGGATCCCAGGCGTTCACGATTTCGCCGTCAAACCCGCCCCAGGGGCCGATGCGCTCCGCGTCGGAGGAAATATCCATGGAACGCGACCACGTCCAGTTGAGGTCGGCCTGCACGTTGCGGCTGAAACGCTTCGAAAGCGTGACCTCCAGGGCGTTGTAGTTCGCGCTTCCGACAGTGCGCCAGGCGTAGAGCGAGGAGAACTGCTGGTTGTAAAACGTATAGGGACCAAAACGGCTGCACCCGTTGGGACAGACGTTACCCGGCAGGTCGAGATAGAACAGCGCGGAGGTTTCATTATGGAGATTTCCCGTCCACGTGTCGTAGACCGTCTGCAGGGCGTTGCAGCTGGGGATGGTAGTTCCACAAACGTTGTAGCTCATTCCGGCGGCCGATGAGAAGATATCGTTCCAGTAGGACGCCGTCGGACCCACCAACTGCGGCGTGATCTGGGCGACCGTCACTCCCTGGTTTGCAAGCTGCGAGAGACGCTGCGCTGCCTGGTAGTAACTGATTCCGGTTTGCGGATCGACAAAATTCAGCGGCTGTGCCAGATCCTCCTGGCTGAGCAGCCGGTGCGAGAAGGCTCCCACGTAAGACGCGCGCAGCAGCACGTTGTTGCTGAGTTCGCGCTCGATGGTCAAATTGGTCTGGTAGACGTACGGAGTCTTCATGGTGTTATCGAGGCCCCAGGCGATGGCGAATCCGCCCGTCGAGAGAGAATTCGGGGGTGTGGCGGGAAAACCGCCCGCCGGCGCCGGTATGAAAAGCGTCGAGCCGCACTGGTCGGTTGTCGGAACGACGTTGATGTTGGTGACGCGCGGCGCACAGGCCTCGGTCTCGAGGCCGGCCGGATTATCAAGCTGCGTCGACAGTCCAAAAGAGCCGTTGTGGTCGAAAGTGCTCAGGATTTCCTCGCCGAAGTGGTAATAGGTTATTCCGAAGCCCGCGCGGATGGACGTCTTGCCATTGCCGAATACCCGCGAAAGGAAGTCGGACTGGGGGTGTGGAACGTAGGCGAAGGAAACGCGCGGAGCGAAGTTGCCGTAATCGGTGGGATAAAGCGGACCTCCATGGTTCGCGGGCCCGCCAAGCACGAATTGCAGCTCCGGATCATCGAGCGACGGGATGGACTTGTTCATGTCTGCCGCGCGCGTGTTGAAGAACTGGGACATGTTCATCGGCGCGCCCCCGTAGGCGGCGCAGCCTGCCGTGCTTGGCTGTTCACAAGGAATCCCCTCGGGAACAACCTGCAATCCGTTGACTTCAAACGGTGCCGGAGCCACTTCCCATCGAAGGCCGAAATTCAAGGTGAGGTTCGGCGTGGCGCGCCAGGAGTCCTGTGCGTAAGTTCCGTACATATGGGCAGTGAAGTCTCGATGGATGGTTGCCCCTTGAGGCAACACGCTGCCGGAACGGGTGTAATTGTAGATGGCGTTGTCTTCAGTCACCATTCCCAGCAGGCCGATCAGCGGAAAATCGTAGCCATTGTCGAAGGAAGACGCTACGGCCGGATAACCGTTTGCCGCCGGATCGAGAGGCGTGCCCGTGTTAGCGATTCCGGTGGGATTCAGCCAGGCCGCGTTCATCGAACCGTAGCTGAACGAGTCTTCCTGGCTGAAACGTGGATCGTGCAGGATACGGACGTTTCCGCCGAACTGGAGTGTGTGCTTGCTCTTCGTCCAGGTGAGATCGTCGCCGAACTCGTTCACCGGTTCTGTGAAGCCATGAGAATAGTTGACGGGCTGCGAAAGCTCGCGAACGAGGTCCCACGGTTGATTGGTATCACCCAGCACTTCCACGCTTTGCCGAGTCAGGCCGTAGCGCAGGCTGTTCACCAGACTTGGCCCGAGATTGGAGATCAGGCCTACGGCAAACCCGTTGTTGTGATTCAGCGTGTCTGTGGTCGGTGGCGTGCCCGGCAGGAAGGGCGCCGCCGGCAGCGTGTCATCCATCCAGTTCCCGCGTGCGAACAGATCTTCGGTGCCAGACTGGTTTAGATGAATGTCCAGGCGCGAGACTGCCGTGAGATAATCGTCAGCCACATTGCCCGCAAAACGATATCCAGAGAAATTGAGCCCATCGCCGACGGAATTGTCATTCGGCAATGGGTACGTGCTGAAATAATTCATCATCACCGGGTCCGGACCCTTTCGCTGCGGGTCCATGGCGGTGAGCTGCTGTGGCGACAGAGTATCGGTGTTGCCGTTGACGTCGATATACTTAACGTATCCTTGCCGCAGGCTCAGCGTGGGAACCTCCTCGATCACGCTTTCACCCTCCCGGTCGAGGCGTTCGTCGTAGGAAACGAAAAAGAAGGCGCGATCCTTCTTGATGGGACCACCGAACGTCCCCCCGAAGATATTCCGGATCAGCTTCGGCGCCTGGTCAGGCTCGCCCTGGCTCAACTCCGCCAGCTTGATGAAATAGTCGTTGGCGGCCAGCGCGGTGTCGCGATTGTATTCGTAAGCCACGCCGTGCCAGTTATTGGTGCCGCTCTTGGTGACAAGGCTCACTTCGGCGCCGGCGGAATGGCCTTGATCGGCGTTGGCATCGGTGGTGGTCAGCTTGAACTCCTCCAGCGAATCGGGCGTCATGCTCAGAACGGAGGTAAACGCGTAGCCGTTGGCGTAGTCGTTGACGTCCACGCCGTCGAGCGTGACGTTCGACTGGTCGCTGCGCACCCCGTTCACCGTGCCGCTGCGCGAGTCATTGTCCACGTCGAAGTCGGGCCGGTTGCCGAGATAAGTGACGCCGGGCTGGACGCTCAGAAGGTCCACCACGTTGCGCGATTCAATGGGAAGCTGGGTGACCTGCTGCTCATTGAAGCCGTTGCCCAGCGTAGCGTCGCTGGTGTTCAGCACGGGAGCCACGCCGCTCACCTCTACTGTCGTATGGGCGCTTCCCACCTGCAGGACCAGGTTCAGCGTCTCCGGCGTGTTCACCAGCAGCTCCAGCGCCGCCCTCTCGAACTGTGCAAAACCGGATTTGCTCGCCCGCAGGGTATAGCTTCCGGGCATGACCTCCGCGAACTCGTATCCGCCGTCGGATCCCGTAGTGGCACTGCGCGAACTTCCTGTCGACGGATTCACGAGCGTCACAGTGACGCCAGGAATGACGGCACCACTGGCGTCCGTTGCCGTTCCGCGCAAAGAGGCCGTGGCCTGGCACCATCCCGACACGGTCCCCATTGCCAGAACAACGATACCGAGGAGCATCCATTGGCAAGAGCTGGTTTTCCTCATGATTTCGTCCTCCGGTTGACATGCATTTGAATCTACAAGCGAGCTCTTGGACTTCGCTGAGACTCCCGCCAATAGAGCGGGACCCCGAGAAAGGCACGAATCCGCAAGGGACGAAGACTGGAAGCGCAATGGCGGGTTGGAAGAGCTGAGAGGACTTCGACGCCGCAACAGCGCCGGCCGCAGAGAGTCATTTAGTGCACGCCTCGCGTTTCCAGCGCCCAAACCCGACTTGGTGAAAGTAGCGCGGCAAGAAGTGTTTGTCAAGACGTTGTATTACCTCCGTTGGTAATTCTAAAGTTCCGTCCGTTTTCGGCCGAAAAGGATTCAGGGAGAGCGTCCACCTGCGATGAGGCCTGACGCCGTCGCCAGGCATATTTGAAAGGGGAGTCGGGTGAGGAACAAATCCGAGGCATTCGAGGGCGGGTACCGCCGGGTTGCCGGACTGACCCTGATCGAGCTGATGATCAGCGTTTCAGTGGCTTCGATACTCGTTGGGATCGCTGTCCCTTTGGCCAAAAATGCGCTTGCGGCCTATGATCTTTCGGCAGCGGTCGCGGCGGTCTCCGGAGCCATTCAGAGCACGCGCTACCAGGCGATCGCCGCGGGCTGCCAGTACACGATCTCTTTCTATCCGTCGTCAACCAATTACCAGGTCTCGGGTGAAAGCTTATCGGGCACGCCACCGTCCTGCTCGCCCATGTTCTCTGATGTGGGAGGGCCGATTCCATGGTCGGACTCCGGGAATATTACGATGAGCGACGCAACCACCTTGCAGTTCAGTCCCAACGGCTCGGTTACGGCCACAACCGGTTCTCTCGTGTTCTCCATCACGAACGGCGCACAAACGGAAACCGTCACGGTTTCAGGAGTAGGAAATGTCACCCTCAGCCCGTAAGCATGTGTCCAGCGCCGGGTTCTCGCTGCTCGAGGTAACCGTGGCAATCCTGATTCTCACAATTGGGCTGGTGGCGGCGGCGCTCCTCAATTCGAGAATCCTGAGCGGAGGCCAGCAATCGAAGTACATGAGCCTCGCGGCCACACTGGCCGCCGAAAAACTCGAGGACCTGAACCGGTGGGACGTTGACGATCCACAAATCTGTGTGGCGAGCGGCACGACCAGCGAGGGCAGCCTCACCTCTGACGTTCTTCAGACCACGACCTGCAGCACCGGCCCGTCGGCCACGGTCAACTATTTTGACGACGTGAGTATCAGCCTGACCAACGCCTCCGGAAACTGTGGCAACTCGACCTGGGGTTGCTTCGCCGAGACGGTCTCAAGCGTGAGCGGCGGCAACACTGTTTACACCACGACGTACCATTCGCCTGACGGGCAGATCAGTACGACGCCGCCCAGCCCGACGCCTCCAACTTCCAGCACGTTCCACCGCCGCTGGATTATCGAAGCCAACTCACCAGTCGCCGGCACACGACGTGTGACCGTGCTGGTAACGCTCGAGGACTTGTCGGTTCAGGTGCCGGTCACCTTCCAAATGAGCCTGGTGCGGCCATGACCATACTGCGCAGTGAGAATACGCGATTTGCAGATCCGGCGCCGGAACTTGAACGGCCTCAGTACGAGCGCGGCTTCTCCCTTCTCGAGCTGCTCGTGGCAATGGCTGTTTTCATCCTGGTCGCGGGTTCGGCATTTATGCTGTTCAACCTGCAGCAGAAGTCCTCGCTCACCGAGCGAGGCGAAGTGGGCCTGAACGTGGCGCTGCGCAACGCGGCTGTGCAGCTTCAAATGGACCTCGCGAACGCCGGCAGCGGATATTTCCCCGGCGCCAACCTGCCCAGTTGGCCGGTGGGCGTCACGATCGTGAACAACGCGACTGGGGCGGCGTCCTGCTATAACGCCGCCACATTCACTTACACCGCGGCCTGCTTCGACGTTATCAACGTCATTACCGCCGCGAATCCGGCTTCATATCCGCCCATCAACGCCACGGACAGCACCGGCCTGAGCGGCACCGGGAACTGCTCCAACACGAGCACCGGAATTGCTTACGGCCAGGCGGCGGCCGGCCTGAACGCGGCTCAGACAGCCGCGCATTACCTTCAGGGAGACCAGTTGCTGTTCCTGAACAACAGCGGTTCGAGGATCACTTCCGTGGTGCTCACTACGAACGCTGTGCCGGCGGGCAGCGCGGTTAAGTTCAGTTTCAATCCGACGAACGCGGACGGAAGCAATGCTCCGGCCAACGATCCGCTGGATATCACCGCCTGCGACGGCAATTCCCCGTGTTCGGCCGGCGACAAACTAGGGGTCCAATTCTGCGGCGGAGATTGGGTGCTGAAGCTGGCGCCGGTTACCTATCAGGTGGATTCGTCGAACGCGTCGGACCCGAAACTCACGCGCACCCAGGGCGGCTCGACCGCGATCGTCATGGAGCAGGTGATCGGCTTCAGGGTTGGCGCAACCATATGGAACGACGGCTCGCAAACCACAAGTACGCAGTATAATTACGCCGCTTCCACGTACACCAACAACACCCCCGGCGACGAAGCCTATAACTTCACGCTCGTGCGCTCGGTGCGCATTTCCCTGATCGGACGCACTAACCCCAATGTGGGTCCGGCTTCCACGTTTCAGAACGCGTTCGACCAGGGCCCTTACCAGGTGTCGGGCATAGCCATTGTGGTGAACCCGCGCAACTTGAGCATGAATGATTGAGGGGCAATGAGAACTACGACGTGCCGTCCGCGGGTTTCGATTTCGGATGCTGCCAGGAATCGTTTGCGTCCTCGCGGCGCCGCGGTCGGAACTGATCGGGGAGTCGCGCTGATCCTCAGCCTGCTGCTGCTCGGCCTGATGGCGATCCTTGGCCTCGCGATGGTTTGGGCACTCAGTTCTGACATGCTGATCGACGGTTACTATCGCAATTTCCGCGGGTCCTTTTACGCTGCAGATTCCGGCCTGAACATCGCGCGGCAGCAGTTGCTGAATCAGGTGAGCGCGGCTTTTCCCTCGGCTTGGGCGACACCCCCCCTCAGCAACCAGACGGCAACAGCGACCGCGGCTTTGAACTACATCACCAGCAACTATGGGAACTTCGCATCGCTCAACGCCGGCGAAGCTGGGTCCTCGTGGTCCGAGAGCTTTGAGATCGTCAACGTCTCGAATTGTACCAACAGTTTCGCGCCGGCCCCCAGCTTCCCCCAAGTGACTTCCACGAACCCGAGTACCGGCCAGGCTACAGGGTACCGGTACATTTTCAACTACAATCTGTGCTCAACCGGCAGATCGTTGGCCGCTCAGCAGGTGAACATCTCTGAGACCGGCAGTATGACCATTAATCTCACCGGCCAGGCCTCATCCACGACGGTCAGTTTCTCGGCCTTCGGCGGTTTCGTGGCCAATTATGCAGCCTGCGGGCACGGAAGCCCGGGGGCGCTGGTTCCCGGCACCATGACTGGAATGATGGCGACAAACGGTCAGTGGCAGTTCTTCCCCGGCGGGCCTTACATCTTCACAGACCTGGTTGAACAGGCAAATTCCAATTTCGGTTACTGGTTCAGCAGCGGTTGCATCAACTCTCCCCAGCCCAGCTACCAGAGCGGCGGTCAGACCATCGCGCCCACCTTCCAGGGCAGTCCCAGTCCCGGATACGAACTCGGGCAGGCGCCGCTGGCGATGCCCACCAATGCCTTCAGCCAGGAGTGGGCGGTACTTGACGGCACAGGCTGCGGTGAGGGAAGCAACGTGTGCGGCAACATCAACAGCCCGTCACCGCCGGTGCCCACAGACGTCAATCTGAATTCCGACCTTAAGAACATCGCCGGCACTGCTTATCCGGTCACCGGCACCACGTCAGGAGTCTATCTGAACTATTCCACCACCGCCGGCGTGGACACCATGCAAGGCGGTGGCATCTACGTGGAAGGCAACGCTTCGGTGTTGCTTTCGACAAGCGGAGCGTCAGCTCAAATCTACACGATCACGCAAGGCTCAACTTCGACCACGGTCACCATCGATCCGCTGGCCACGCCGCCGCCGTCCTGGAACTGCGCTGCCGGCACCAAGGGAACTACCATTGTGAAATCCGGCAGCACAGTCGCCAACATCTGCTCGGTGCCCACAAATTACTCGCTCACGCCCCCGCAACCTGAAACCATGCTTTACGTGAACGGAACTATCACCAGCCTGAGTGGGCCCGGGCAGGGTGTGGGCGCCATCCAGAACTATAACGCGGTAACGATTACAGCCAACGGCGACATCGACCTCACCGGTGACGTGGTTTACGCCACGGAGCCGGTCACCACCACCCAAAATCAGATCGTGCCGGGAACCAACCCTGCTTGCTGCGCCGGAACTCCGGTGGCGACCTTGATTCCTGGAAACGACTATGGCCAGGACCTCGGCCTGTTCACCGCCACCGGCAACATCAACCTGCAGACGAGCTACTCGAACCAGAACCTGCAGGTTGACGGGAGCCAGGCGGCCATCGGCCAGAATTGCGCAACCACCTCGTGCGGTTTCACAGCCACCGGCTGCATCAATACGTTCAACAATGTCGGCGGCCAGATTCAATCGAACATCTTCGCGGCCTGCATGAATACCGAAAACACCTACTTCGATCGCCGTTACACCTCCAAAGCCGGATTCGCGCCGCCCTGGTTTCCATCAACGACCCTGACGCAAGGCGGCGCGCAACCGACGAATCTCAACGCGACGGTGCAGCGCATCAGTTGGATAGCTTCGCCGCAATAATCGCGTCACAGCGGTATGTTGCCGTGCTTCTTAGCGGGATTCGAGTCGACCTTGTGGGCCAGCATCTGCAAGGCTGAAATCAGTTTCGGCCGCGTGTGACGCGGGCGGATGACCTCATCGATGTAGCCGAGTTCCGCAGCCACATAGGGATTGGCGAAGCGCTCGCGGAACTCGTCCACTTTTTCGCGGCGCAGTCTCTCCGGATCCTCCGCTTTCTCGAACTCCCGTCTATAGACGATGTTGACCGCGCCTTCCGGGCCCATCACCGCGATCTCGGCCGTGGCGTACGCGTAGTTGACATCCGTCCGGATGTGCTTCGATGACATCACGCAGTACGCGCCGCCGTACGCCTTGCGCGTGATCACCGTAATCTTCGGCACCGTCGCCTCGGCAAAAGCGAACAGCAGCTTGGCCCCGTGCCGGATGATTCCGCCGAACTCCTGCTGCGTGCCGGGCAGGAATCCGGGCACATCCTCGAAGGTGATCAGCGGAATGTTGAACGCGTCGCAGAAGCGCACGAAGCGCGCGCCCTTCACGGACGCGTTGATGTCGAGACAGCCGGCCAGCACCGCAGGCTGATTGGCCACGATGCCCACGCTCGCGCCCGCGAGTCTCGCGAATCCGACCACCAGGTTTTGCGCGAAGTGTTCATGGACCTCGAGAAAGTACCCGCCATCCACCACTCGCCGGATCACTTCCTTGATGTCGTAAGGCCGATCGCTCTCGGCCGGCACCAGGTGATCAAGTTCGGGATCGGACCGATCCGCCGGATCGGCGGATTCGATGCGGGGCGGATCCTCGCGATTGTTCTGCGGCATGAACGAAAGCAGTTCGCGGACCAGCGTCACGCAATCGGGATCATCCTGCGCGATGAAATGGGCGACGCCGCTCACGGCATTGTGCGTGCGCGGACCGCCCAGTTGCTCCTTGCTGACGTCTTCGTGCATCACGGTCTTGATGACGTCCGGACCGGTGACGAACATGTAGCTGGTGCGCTCGGTCATCAGGATGAAGTCCGTTATCGCCGGCGAATAGACGGCGCCGCCCGCGCACGGGCCGAGAATCGCCGAGATCTGCGGAACCACGCCGGACGCCATCGTGTTGCGCAGGAAGATGTCCGCGTAGCCGGCGAGCGAGGCCACGCCCTCCTGGATGCGGGCGCCGCCTGAGTCGTTCAACCCCACGATGGGCGCGCCGACCTTCAGGGCGAGATCCATGATCTTGCAGATTTTGGCGGCGTTAGCGCGGCTCAGCGATCCGCCGAATACGGTAAAGTCCTGGGCAAAAGCGTAGGTCAACCGGCCGTTGATCTGGCCGTAGCCCGTCACCACGCCGTCGCCAGGAACGCGCTGGCGCTCGATTCCGAAATTGTGGCAGTCGTGCTCGACAAGCTTATCGATCTCGTTGAAGCTGGCTTCGTCGAACAGCAGGTCCAGACGCTCGCGCGCCGAGAGCTTGCCTTCGGAATGCTCGCGCGCGCGGCGCTCAGGTCCGCCGCCTTCTTCAGAGCGATCCTGCCGCTGGCGGAGTTCTTCGAGTTTTTCGTCGAGCGTCTTGGACATCAGCTTTGGGAACGCGCAGATCTCCCGGTGCTTTCGAGGCCGCCGTCAGATGCCGCTCCAATCCTCGCACGCGATGATCGAGTTCGTGGGCGCTTTGGGATCGTACCTGACGGACGCGCTCTGGCTCCCGGGCGAGCACCCGGACACAACGGATGGCGGCAGCGACGAAACGTCCTGCGAGACTTCGTAGGTGACGCCGGCGACCTCGTACTTATAGACCACGGCCAGCGGCTGCCGCGCGTCTTGCGAACCCATTGACGATTCAGGCTCGAGCAGGCCCACGATTTCGGCGGCGACGATGCGCCCGCGGCGATAGACGTCCAGCCGGCGCAGGCGCTCGATCTCATTGGGATCCTTGGGACTTGAACGTCGCCGTGTGAGCCAGATCACCGTTAGGACGGCAAATAGGAGCACCGCGATGATTGCCAGCTTCGGGATGTTGATGCCGAGGGTAATGCCCACCTGGTTTAGTACACGTGGCTTGTAAGCCGCCGCCCAAGCCCGCTTCGGAGTCCAGCCTAAGTGACTCAGTTTCCGAAGCTTAGATGGATCGTCTGATGCGTCAGCCGATCCTGGACATCGATCCCTTCCTGGCGCACCGACACCACCCGGAAGCGCTCCAGAAATTCCTGGCCCTCGTTCACCACGTACAGCGCGTTGCCGTCCGTCAGGACGATTTGCGACGACCCGTCCGCGGCCTGT
>JASHQD010000115.1 GCA_030037755.1 Terriglobia bacterium | reverse complement strand
TGCCGCTCCAGGTTGTGGGCGAAGTCCACGATGAGAATACTGTTCGAGTCCGCAATGCCGACCAGCATCAGAACGCCCATCAGCGACATCACGTTCAGGGTGCTATGGGTCAACGGAAGAATAACCAGTACGCCGATGAATCCCATTGGGATCGCAAGCATGATCAGCACCGGGTCCATGAAGGATTTGAACTGGGCGATGAGGATCAGGAAGAGCAGCACAAACGAGAGGGTAAATCCCAATCCAAAGCTCTTGAACGAAGATTCCATGCCTTCAACCATCCCGCGCAGGTCGACGCGCACGTTGCCAGGCCTGTTGAGTTTGGTGAGGATATTCTGGATGGCATCCCGGACCCCGCCCAGGTCCTCGCCGGAGGGTGTTACATAAACGTCGACCATTCGCTGGATCTGGTAATGATCGACTTCCGTGGGCGTCTGGACAAAGCTCACCCTGGCGACATTGTTCAGCACGGTGATGGGCCGCACGTGGGGCGCCGTGGGCGCTTGCGGCGTCGGCAAATCGGGCATGTTCTGGTCGCACACCCAAGGAGACGGCGGCGGATCGGCCGAGCGGGCGGGCTCCAGTCCGACGGGCGTCGGAAGCTCGGGACCACAAGTAAGCGGCGGCTGCTTGTCGAGGTCGCCGCGCAGGGGAATCTGGCCCAGGTCGGCGAGGTTGTGAATGGCCGCGCGGCCCTTCTCGAAATACTGCACGGTCAGATAGTAGTCGTTGCCGCTACTGCGGTCGACCCAGTAATTGGGCGCAATCATGTAGTTCGAGTTGAGCGCCGTGATGACGTTGTCCACCACGTCCTTCTGGCTGAGGCCCAATTCCGAAGCGTGCACCCGGTCGACGTCCAGGCGCAGAGCCGGATAATCCATATCCTGCGGAATGTAGACCTCGCCGACGCCGCGCAGGGCGCGAATACGCCCGGCCAATTCCTGAGCCAGGCTGTAGTTGCCCGCCATGTCGGGACTGCTGATCTGAACGTCAATGGGAGCGGGCATTCCCGCATTGAGGATGGCGTCAACCATCGAGCCGCTCTGGAAGAACGTGCGAACCTCCGGAAAACGTGCGGCCATGTCACGCTGCACGCGGGCCATGTAATCGAAGCTGCTCACGCGATGATCTTCGGTCAGGGCCACCTGGACCGTGGCCGTGTAGGGCCCGGCATTGGTGGTGTAAAGGGACGAAAAGTCCGGCACCACGCCGATATTCGACACCACCATCTTCATGTCTTTGGGATCCACATCGTGACGGATCAGGTCTTCGACCCGGGCAACGTAGTCGTTGGTCAGCTCGATCCGGCTCCCGGTTGGAACCTTGAGGTTGATGGTGAACTGTCCCGCGTCTGTCCGGGGGAAGAAGGCAATCCCAAGGAACGGGACGATCGCCAGGCTGGCCACAAATACTCCGGCCAGGCCAGCCACCGTCCAACCCGGCCTCACCAGCGCGCGCCGGACCCAGTATTCGTAGAAGTCCAGAAGCCTGGTGAACATCCGGTTAAATCCGGCGTTGAACCTGCCCCACGACGAACCCTGCCCCTCCGGCGAAGCACCGTGTTCCGCTCCATGACCGCCCGCAGCATGCGGCACGGCCTTGAGAAACCGCGAGCAGAACAGCGGAATGACGGTCATCGCCACCACAAACGACGCCAGCAGCGAGAGCACGAAGGCCAGAGCCAGGGCCGAGAAAAGGAACTTGCTTACACCATAAAGAAACGTGACGGGAAAGAAGTCGACCACATCGACGAGGGTCGCGGCCAGAACGGCGAGGTTGACTTCAGCGCCGCCAACCTCGGCCGCTATGGCCGGCGCGGCGCCCATCTCCAGGTGACGATAGATGTTCTCGAGCGAGATCACCGAATTATCGATCACGCGCGAGAAGGCGAGCGCCAGCCCGCCCAGAATCATGGTATTGACCGTGCTTCCGGCCATGTTAAGAATCACGAAGGTCGTCAGCGCCGACAGGGGGATCGAGAGCAGGACGGCAAAAGTGGCCCGAAAGCTTCCGAGGAAGATCAGGATCATCAGGCTGGTGAGAACAAGCCCCATCAGCCCTTCGTGAAGCACCGTATGCAGGGCTTCCTTCACGAAGACCGACTGGTCAAACACCACCGAAGCCTTCATCTGTTTGGGAATATCGTAGAGGTGAGAAACCAGCTTCTTGATGCCATCGACGACTTCGATGGTGTTGGTATTTCCGCCCTGCTTCATGATCGGGACATAGCAGGATTTCTGGCCATCGACCCGGACAATGTTGTACTGGATCTGGGAAGCATCCTCGGCCTTGCCGACATCGTTCACGGTGGCCCACGACGAACCGTCAACCCTGACTGGAACATCGCCCAACTGCTGCATGTTTGTCACAAGGCTGTTCGAGTACACGTAGTAGTCGTCCGTCCCCACCTTGACGTCGCCCGCCGGCAGGATCAAATTGGACTGGTTCACGGCGTCAACAACGTCCATGGGGCTCAATTGACGTGCCAGCAGCTCATAGGGATCGACGTAGACCATGATCTGGCGGTACTTACCGCCAAATGGCGGAGGTATTTCCGCTCCCTTCACCACTCCGATCTGGTCCCGGATGGCGAACTGCGCGTAATCGTGAAGCTGCGTCTCCGTCAGCCCCTCACCCTTTACCGTCACCAGGCACACGGGCAGACTGGACGCGTCAAACTTCAACACGACGGGCGGCAGCGTTCCCGGCGGCAGACGCTTCAAGTCCGCCAAAGCGAGGTTCGAAAGCTGCGTCACATCGGCATCGGCGTCCGTGCCAGGCTGGAAGTAAATCTTGATCATGCTCACACCCAGCAGCGAACGCGACTCCGAGTGCAGGACGCCGCTGGCCAGAGTGAACCAGCGCTCCAGGGGATCGGTGATGTCGGTTTCGATGTCCTGCGGCGGCATGCCCGTGTAGAACGTAGCCACCACGACTTCCGGCAGGTTGATGGGAGGAAACAGGTCCACGGGCATGCGGACGTAACTCGTCACGCCGATGACCAGAATGGTCAGGCAGACGACGATAATGAAGTACGGATTACGAATCGAGAAGCGTGGCATCTGTCTATAAGCTCATTCGCTGCGCCGGCATGGACAAATCACCTGGCAGGCACCGGGCCTGGTCCGGGATTCCCCGGAATCCTAAACGGGCATCTCTCCTCGCTCTTGGGCAAGCTCTTTCTTCCGGTACACCAGCAGATAGGCCGCAGGGACGATGAAGACGGTGAGAATCACCGAAGCCGTAAGACCGCCAATAATCGCGCGCGCCAGCGGAGCATACTGCTCGCTGCCGGTGCCCATCTTCAGGGCCATGGGCACCATTCCGATGATCGTTGCCAGCGAGGTCATCAGAATAGGCCGCAAGCGGACGCGACACGAAGTTATGATCGCGTCCTCAACCGTCTTGCCTTCCTCTTCCAGACGATGGGCGAATTCAACGATCAGGATGCTGTTGGAAGCTGCGATTCCCACGAGCATCAGCACACCCATGAGCGACATCACGTTGAGCGTGGTTCCCGTCAGCGGGAGAATGATGAACACGCCGATGAACCCCATGGGAATCGCCAGCATGATCAGGAACGGATCTTTGAAAGACCGGAACTGTGCCACCAGAATCAGATAGAGCAGAACGACCGAAAGCGAGAGGCCAATGGCAAAGCTGTGAAAGGAGGCCTGCATGCCCTCGACCATGCCGCGCAAGTCGATACGGACATTCTCCGGCCGTTTCAACCTGGCGATGATCCCCTGAACGGAGTCTGCGACACGGTTGAGGCTCTCGCCGGCAGGTGTGACGTAAACGTCCACGACGCGTTGAATCTGGTAATGGTCAATCTCGGTCGGAGTCTGGATGTTGTTCAAATGCACGACCGTATCCAGCATGGTGGGCTGCTTGAGGTTGGGCGCGCGCAAAGGGACGTTCGTCAGGTCGGCGAGGGTATGGATCGCCGGACGTCCATGTTCAAAGTATTGGACGGTGAGGTAGTAGTCGTTGCCGCTCTTCCGGTCAACCCAGTAATTGGGCGCGATCATGTAGTTGGAATTGAGCGCCGTGATGACGTTGTCGACCACGTCTTTCTGGGTGAGACCAAGCTCCCCGGCGTGAACGCGGTCCACGTCGAGGCGCAGAGCCGGATAGTTCATGTCCTGGGGAATGTAGACCTCGCCGACGCCCGGCACCGTACGGAATCGAGCCGCCAGATCCTCGGCAATGCTGTAAATCTCCTTCAAGTCGGGGCTGCTGACCTGCACGTCGATGGGCGCCGGCATTCCCATGTTCAGAATCGCGTCAACCATGGAACCGCTCTGGAAAAACGTACGGATGTCCGGGTACTGGCTGGCAATCTGATCTCGCACGCGGTCCATATAAGCGAAACTGCTCACGGCGTGATTCGATTTCAGAGCGACTTGAACCGTCGCGGTGTAGGGGCCCTGATTCGTTGTGTAAAGGGACGAGAAATCCGGGACAACACCGATGTTCGACACGATCATCTTCAGGTCGCCGGGGCTGACCACATGCCGGACCAGGTCTTCGACCTTGGCGACGTACTGGTCCGTCACCTCGATACGGGTTCCCGTCGGCACCTTCATGTTGATGGTGAACTGGCCGGCGTCGGTGCGCGGGAAGAAGGCCAGGCCCAGGAATGGGAAAACGATGAGGCTGACGGCAAAGACTCCACAGAGAGCGATCACGGTCTTCGCCGGCTGTTTGAGCGATCTGCGAACCCAGTACTCGTAATAGTCCAGCAGGCGGCCGAAAAGACGGTTGAATCCTGCGGTAAATCGATTCCACCACGATTGGCGACCGGCGGATGCCACGGCGCCCTCGCCTTCAGACTGATGCGCATGCGGCACCTGTTTGAGGAATCGCGAGCAGAACAAGGGGATGACCGTCATGGCGACGAAATAGGAGGCAAAGAGCGAGATCACGACCGCCAAGGCGAGCGCGGAGAATAGGAACTTGCTGACGCCGTACAGGAAGGTCACCGGGAAGAAGACGACCACGGTTGTGAGTGTCGCGGCCAGCACCGCCAGGCTGACTTCGGCGCCGCCCTTTTCCGCCGCTGCTTCAGGAGCCGCGCCCGATTCCAGATGGCGGTAGATGTTCTCGAGCGAAATCACTGAATTGTCGATCACGCGCGAAAAGGCCAAAGCCAGGCCGCCCAGGATCATGGTGTTCACCGTGCTGCCCATCATGTAGAGCACCACAAATGTCGCCAGGGCCGAGAGCGGAATCGAGAGAAACACAGCCGAAGTCGCGCGGAGGCTTCCCAGAAAGATGAGAATCATCAGACTGGTCAGCAACAAGCCGATCAGCCCTTCATGGATAAGGGTGTCAATGGCCTCTTTGACGAACACGGACTGGTCAAAGACGGGGGTCGCCACCATCTGCTTCGGAATGTCGTACAGGTGCGCAACGAGCTTCTTGATGGAGTTCACCAGGTCGATGGTGTTGGTATCTCCGCCCTGTTTCATGATGGGGATGTAGCAGGACTTCTGGCCGTCGACTCGAACGATGTTGTACTGGATCTGCGACGCATCCTCGGCCTTCCCGACGTCGTTCACGGTGACCCAGGAGTTTCCGACGGTCTTTACCGGAGCGGCGCCAAGCTGCTCCATATTATTGACGAGGCTATTCGAGTAGACGTAGTAATCGTAGGGGCCCATCTTGACGTCGCCGGCGGGCAGGATCAGGTTGGACTGGTTCACGGCCTTCACCACGTCCATCGGCGTCAGCTGGCGGGCGAGGAGCTTATAGGGGTCCACGTAGACCATGATCTGGCGGTATTTCCCGCCAAACGGCGGCGGAATCTCGGCCCCTTTGACCACTCCGATCTGGTCCCGGATCGCAAACTGCGCGTAGTCGTGAAGCTGCGTCTCGGTCAAGCCCGCCCCTTTCACGGTCACAAGGCAGACCGGCAGGCTGGAAGCGTCGAATTTCAGGACTACGGGCGGCAGTGTGCCCGGCGGCAGGCGCTTCAGGTCGGCCAGGGCCAGGTTTGAAAGCTCGGTTACATCGGCGTCCGCATTGGTTCCCGGTTGGAAATACACCTTGATCATGCTCACGCCCAGCAGCGATCGCGACTCCGAATGCAGGACGCCACTGGCCAGCGTGAACCAGCGCTCCAGAGGATCCGTGATGTCGGTCTCGATGTCGCTCGGCGGCATCCCGGTATAGAAGGTCGCCACCACGACTTCCGGCAAATTGATCGGCGGGAACAAGTCCACCGGCATCCGCAGGAGGCTCGTCAGGCCGATGACCATAAGGGCCAGGCACAGGACGACGATGAAGTAGGGATTTCGAATGGAGAATCGTGACATAAACTCTCTCGCCGGCCTCTCAGGAAGCGCTTGGCTCCTGGTATTCCATAACCTGCGCCGGTTGAGGACGGACCCTCTCGCCGGGCTTCAGACCGCTGCGGTCGCTGACCACGACCTGGTCGCCCTCAGCGAGCCCAGAGACCACCTCGACGTAATTGGAAGTCTGAAGACCCAGAGTGAGGGAACGCTTCTGAATCGTGTCGCCGGGGTCGACAATCAGAACGCTCGTCTGGCCTTCCGAGCGATCGAGCGCCTGCACGGGAACGGCCAGCACGCTTCCTCTTTGCTCCAGAGCCAGCGCAGCCTCGGCGTAGACGCCCGGCATGAGCACACGCTCCGGGTTGAGAACGTCCACCTCCGTGTGCATCGTCCGCGTGTCCTCCCTCACATCGACAGAGAACCGTGCTACCTTCCCAGGAAAGTGCCGGTTCAGCGAAGGAACACGCACGTCAACGGGATCGCCGATCTTGATAAAGCGCACGTAGGACTCCGGCACAGGAATCGCGAGGCGAAACTTATCGTCCTCCGACAGCCGGACCAGGGGCATGGCCTGCGTGCTCGAGCCCGTTCCGGCCTGCATCAATGCGCCCAGGTTCGCGTAGCGCTCGGTGACGATGCCCGCGAAGGGCGCAGTGATCCGCGAGTAGCTATACAGAGCCTGGTCGTGAGCCAGCTTGGCTTGCGCAGCGGCGAGTTGACCCTGGTCGGCATCCAGGTTGGCTTCGGCCGCATCCACCTGGGCGGCCGCCGAAAGATCCTTGCTCTGGGCATCGTCCACTTCCTGCTGAGCGACCAGGCCCGGCTGTGACGCGAACACCCCATTCAGGCGCTGGTACTCGAGATGCACCGCTGTATACATGGCTTGATAGCGCTTGACCTCGTTTTTAGCGCGACCGATTTGATGGGTCCAGTTGTTGATGCCTCCCTCATCTTCCTTGAGCTGGGCTTCCAGTTCCGGGATCTCAAGGACTGCCATCAACTGTCCTTCCTTCACCCGGCTGCCGTAGTCCACGTAAAGGTCCTTTACGTATCCCGATTCCTTCGCGTAGACTTCGATCTCCTGAAAAGGCACCAGTTCCGACGAGAGTGTGAGCGTTCGCTC
>JASHQD010000114.1 GCA_030037755.1 Terriglobia bacterium | reverse complement strand
TGGTACCCGGTTATGAAGGCTCTCCGGGGCCTCTAGGGTTCGAGCGCTGTTTCGCGAACCTAGGCGGTCGCGACTTCTTGTCGAGGCAAACGCGGCAAAACGCGCAGGAACTTGGTAAACCCCGGACGGTTTTGCCGGGGAGAGGAGCTATTGACGCTATGACTCGGATCTGCGTTGAGCTGACAGTTCGGGTGGATTGGGATGCTGATGAGGACAAGAACTCGGAGGCTCGCCCCGCGAGGCGAGCCGATACGTCGTCTGTTGATCGTCGGCTCATACTCGATGCTGAGGTAAAGCCCGTGAGCCGGGAGAAAACCCACTGGCGCTATCCGCCACCGGCGCCAGAGCCTGACGACGAATAGCAAGGATTCGAGCATATCTAGGGTACCCTGAAGCACACCAGGCGAACTCTCGCGAAGAGTTTCCGGTGCTGATTGGGTGAGGAGGGCAGGCTGCGTGCAGCAGAGGCCAGAAACTAATCACGGTCGCGACACAGGCGCCAGTCATACGCCTTTCGAGGTAATCGACAGTCACGAGCTGGCTGAGCGGTGGAGGGTTCCAGAGACCTGGGTGCGAGAGCAGACACGCTCGCGAGCGACCGACCCGCTGCCGCATGTGCGCCTTGGTAAGTACGTGCGATTCGAGTGGGGGTCAGCGGCGTTGGAGGAGTGGTGGCGCAGGCGCAGGAAGTGTGCTTAGGAAAGCGCGGGTGTTCGGCTGAGAAGAACTAATCAGCACGGAAGACATAGTGAAAAGAGCGGGGTTGGTGGGGTCGGCGGATAGCACGAGGGTGTTGGTGTGGGTGGTCAAGATCAGGCACCTCGCTCGTCGCTTGGCAGGGGTTGACGCCCAACTCGGTCGGGACGCAAAGAGCCGCTTATACCCACGCTATAGATTCACGAGCCCTTGATGAGGCGTGTTCAACGCCGTCTGTGCAACCCGGACTTGACACCGGGGCGGACGCGGGGGTAACTTGTGGGAAGTCGGGACCGCCCGCTGTTAAAGGCAGCAGGCGGTCCCTGACCATTTCAGCCTGTAGGGCAGGCCGAAGATGGCTATCACCATTCACGCATTCCCGCTCATTTTTGGCAACCCTCGAAAACAGGGAATCGAGGCCGCTGGATGCTCACGCCGCCAACATGCGAAGGCGTGTGTCCATCGTTCCGAAGGAAGGCCGCACAGAAACCGATCGCCAACGCGATCTAGGCGCCGTTCAGGCGCCTTGCAGCGTAATCGACGCCGATGAGCCTCCCCAATCGCTGGACCTAAGACCTGGTGCGCGAGCCGACACGTTCGCGCGCGACTGACCCGCCGCCGAATGTCTGCCTCGGTAACGTACGTGCGGTTTGAGTATGGGTCGCGTTGGAGGCCCTACTGCGCAGGCGAGGGAAGTCTGCCCAGAAAGCAAGGTGTACCGTTGAGAAGAACCAAGCAGCATGGCTACATTACCAAACATCGGGGCTGGTGGGTCCTCAGATACCGGGAGCGCGTTGGTGTCGGGGGAGTGGTCAAGACCAGGCAGCCGGCTCATCGTTTAGCACCGGTTGACGGCGAACACAGGACGCGCGCCAGCGTGCGGCAACTTGCGGATGAGTTTCTAGAAACCGTCAATGCTAGGGCTGCGTCACCGCTGACCGTAACCACGATCGGGGACTTCTACGACCGCGTGTTTCTGCCGTTCGTGAGGGTACACAAGCGGCCCAGCACGGTACACGGCTATCAGCAGATCTGGAGCGCGTACCTGAAGGGGCGCTGCGCGTCAGCTTGGCTGCGGGACGTGAGGACCTATCACGTCCAAACGTGGCTGAACGAGATTGCCGCGGAGCGCGGGCTTTCGAGGACGACGTTAAGGCACATCAAGCACTTTCTCGGTGGACTCTTCCGCTACGCAGTTCAGCAGGATTACCTCGACTCCTCGCGAGCGAATCCGGTACAGCTTGCCACGATCCCTCCCGGGGCGCCGAGAGGGGTGGAGGGGCGTGCTTATTCTCTGGAGGAGATCAGTCGCATGTTGAGCGTCCTCTCGGGTGTCGCCGCTACTGCCGTCGCGACGGCGGCCTATACCGGGCTTCGGCGGGGCGAGCTTAGGGGCCTTCTCTGGGAAGCCTACGAGCCAGCCACCGAAGAGGACGGGATCGGAGTTCTGCAGGTGACAAGGTCCGTGTGGCGCAACATCATCGGTGAGCCTAAGACCGAGAAGTCGAGGACCTGGGTGCCGGTGATTCCGCAGCTGGCGCAAGCCCTGGAAGCCCATCGCCGGGCGAGCGGGACACCCACGACTGGCCCGATCTTCCGCAACAAGTTCGGACGCCCGCTCGACATCGACGGGCGAATCTGTCGAGAAGAGATCAGGCCCAGCCTAAAGAAGGCCGAGATTCCTTGGTTCGGATGGCATGGTTTCCGCAGGGGCCTGGCCTCCAATCTTAACCGACTTGGTGTTGATGACTCAGTTATCCAGAGCATTTTGCGGCATAGCACCGTCGCTATCACGCAGAACTTCTACATCAAGACAGTACCGCTCGATGCCCTTCGGGCTATGCGCCAGTTCTCGGAGGCCCTATTGTGCCCCAGCTGTGCTCCAACGGCGCCTGCCAAGCAGACGAACTGGAGCCATTCCGCCGAGCCGCGCGTTGAAGTCATGCTTCTTGCGTCTGCAAACAAATTGGGCGCAACAGAAAGACCTGAAGCCCCTCCGTTGCGCCCAGATGAATCAGCACCCCAACAGGCGGCGCCTAGAAGATGAATTTCAGACCCAGTTGGATGACTCTGGGAGCCCAGGTGGAATTGACCGCACCGGGATCAGTCTGCTGCAGGTTACACGCTTGGCCGAAGCCGACCGTTCCACTGCAACCCGAATTGGCGTACTGATATTCCGTATGGTTAAAGGTGTTGAACGTCTCGAACCGGAACTGCAGCGTGGAATGCTCGCCCGCGAACCACGGCAGACTGAAGTTCTTCTGCATGGCGAGATCCCAGTTGTTCTGACCGGGGCCAATAAGACCACCGCGTCCCATACAGCCAAATTCACAGGGCTCGCTGCCGGCGTACAACTGGCTGAACTGCGGCTGCGTAACGGTGGATGGATTCCACCATTGCAAAGTTGGCCCGTAAATACCACCTAGGGCCGTGTCGTTGAACCAAGTCTTGTCAGGTGCAACCTTGCCCACAGTGTCGCACATCACGGAATTGCCGATGCCACTCTGAAAACCCGTGACACCGCAGCTGAAGTTCATGGGCTCGCCGTCGAACAGGCTGGTGATGCCGGAGATCTGCCAGCCACCCAGCGCCTGCCTCGCGAAGGCATTGGAGCTGTTCTTGAAGAACGGCAGAGCGTAGATGTAGTTCAACTGCAGGACTTGGAAGCGGTTGAAATCGGACGTGCCGTACCAGCGGTTCAGGTCCTGGTCATCAACCGAGGCCGGCGCGCCCGAGCTGTAGGTGCTGCTGGAATTGTCGAGCG
>JASHQD010000113.1 GCA_030037755.1 Terriglobia bacterium | reverse complement strand
TGACCGCGAGCGGGCTGGTCTTCATCGCCGGCACCTACGATCCATACATCCGCGCATTCGACATCGAGACCGGCAAGGAACTGTGGAAGGCACAGCTCCCTGCCGCGGGCCACGCCACCCCGATGACCTATCGATGGAACGGCAGGCAATACGTGGTGATCGCCGCCGGCGGACACGCCAAGCTCGAGGAGCAACCGAACGGCGATGCGCTGGTCGCGTTCGCGCTGCCGTAGCTTTCGCCGGTTCGGCGATTGATCTTGACCGCCCTATGTTTCGACAGTTGTCGTAGAGTCCAGAGGACAACGGGACTTGGCCGTGGGGCTCGTTGCCCGTCAACTCAATTGAGGCAACCAAGGGAAACGGAATCGGCTATCAGGCTGTGGTCCCGCATTCCCTTCCGTTCTTGTCACAGCGTTAGGCCTGACGGCCATGGCGTGGTTCTCGAGGTTTCGCCTTAGGTCAGTTCTGCCAGCGAGTTTACCAACCCCGGACAAACTCGTCCCTGTATGACTTCACTCGGTTCAGTCAACACGTTGCGGCCCCGGGGCATCCGGCAGCCAATAGTCGGGCCCGCTCGCGCAAGCTGATGGCGTGTGCTTTTACTCGTTCCTCTCTAATCCGTTGAAAACAAAAGTTGAAGGTTCTCACTATCTTCCATCGTCCCAAATTTCGGGAGGAGAACACTGAGTTGGAAATCGAGCGCCGCTCGGAGAAATCAGACTGGAGGTCTCAATTTTGCACGACGAAGCCCTCAGGCTGTTGAAAAAACAGCCGGTTATTCGACTAAAGCCCTTACTTGGCTGCTGGACAGCGATTTAGATCAAATCTGAAGGGCAGAAAGGGGAGATATTCGATGCAATCGAAATCACGGCTCGCGGCATGGTCGAGGGCCGGGATCTCCCGCGCGCGCCTCAACTTAGAGTGTGTATTGACACGCATAAGCTCATGGTGGATGATAGGAATCCACTAAAGGTTTAGCGCATCTAAAGACTTGCCTTCCGCGACGGCGGTTGGGCCAGAGGGAGATAGCAGAACATGGGAAAAATCATAGGAATTGACTTGGGAACCACCAACTCTGTGGTGGCAGTTATGGAAGGCGGTTCGCCTGTAGTCATCGCGAATCCGGAGGGCGGGCGGACGACCCCCTCCGTGGTGGCGTTCACCAAGAGCGGCGAGCGGCTTGTGGGCCAGGTGGCCAAACGGCAGGCGATCACCAATCCGGAGAACACCGTTTACTCGATCAAGCGCTTCATGGGACGGCGCTATAACGAAGTCCAGAGTGAGATCAAGACCGTGCCCTATCGCGTAGTCGAGGGGCCGAACGGCGACGTGCGCGTGGTCGCGCAGGGCAAGGAGTATTCGCCCCCGGAGATCTCGGCCATGATCCTGCAGAAGATGAAGGATGCCGCCGAGCAGTACCTCGGCGAGAAGGTGACGCAGGCGGTGATCACAACTCCCGCCTATTTTAACGACAGCCAGCGCCAAGCCACGAAGGATGCCGGAAAGATTGCCGGCCTCGACGTGCTGCGCATCGTCAACGAGCCCACGGCGGCGGCGCTCGCCTATGGCCTCGACAAGCAGAAGGACGAGACGATCGCCGTCTACGACTTCGGCGGCGGCACGTTCGATATCTCGATCCTCGAAGTCGGCGAGGGCGTGGTGGAAGTGAAGTCCACCAACGGCGATACTCACCTCGGCGGCGACGATATCGACAAGCGCGTGATGGATTGGATCGTTGACGAATTCCGCAAGGACCAGGGGATCGATCTTTCCAAGGATCGCATGGCGCTGCAGCGGCTCAAGGAAGCGGCTGAAAAGGCCAAGATGGAGCTTTCGACCGTGCTCGAGACCGACATCAATCTGCCGTTCATCACGGCCGATGCATCGGGGCCGAAACACCTCAACATGAAGCTCACGCGGGCGCGTTTCGAGCAGATGTGCGAAGACATTTTCCAGCGCTCGGTAGGTCCTGTAAAGCAGGCGCTGCAGGATGCCGGAGTCGGTCCCGACAAGATCAATGAAGTGGTTTTGGTCGGCGGATCGACGCGCATCCCGCGCGTCCAGGACATCGTCCGGAACCTCTTCAACGGCAAGGAACCGCACAAGGGCGTGAACCCGGACGAAGTAGTCGCGGTAGGCGCCGCAGTGCAGGCCGGTGTTCTGGGCGGCGAAGTAAAGGATCTGCTGCTGTTGGATGTAACGCCTCTGACCCTGGGTGTGGAAACGTACGGCGGTGTAATGACTCCGTTGATCCAGCGCAATACCACCATTCCCACCCGGAAGAGCGATGTTTTCTCGACCGCAGCCGATAATCAGGAGTCGGTGGAGATTCATGTCCTCCAGGGCGAACGCCCGATGGCCAAGGACAATCGCACACTCGGCAAATTCCATCTGGTTGGGATTCCGTTGGCGCCGCGCGGTATGCCCCAAATCGAGGTGACTTTCGATATCGACGCCAATGGGATCCTGAACGTCTCGGCCAAGGACAAAGGCACGGGCAAGGAACAGAAGATTACCATCACGTCTTCGAGCGGTCTCTCCAAGGACCAGGTCGAAAAGATGACCAAGGAAGCGGAGCTTCATGCCGATGAAGATCGCCGCGCCAAGGATGACATCGAGATCAAGAATCGCGCCGATGCCATGGTCTACTCCACCGAGAAGATGCTCAAGGAGAACCGTGACAAGGTGCCCGAAGCCGATGCCAAGGCGATCGAAGCCGCTGTGGAAGAGGCGAAGAAAGCCATCCAGGCTGGAGACTCTTCGAAGATCACGGCGGCCGTCGATAATCTGACGAAGGCGTCGCACAAGCTCGCCGAAGCCATGTACCGACAGACGGGAACAGGCGCGGCTGGAGGCGGAGCCGCAGGGGAAGCGCAGGGTCAGGCCGCGGGCGCGTCGACCGGCGGGGACGGAAAGCCTGAGGGCGATGTGATCGACGCGGAAGTTGTGGATGAAGGGAAGAAGAATTGACGGAATTGACGATCGGGTGATCGGGCGATTGACTCATTGCTGCATCGCTCGAGGGTTCGCCGAAACGATCGGGAGGCTTTGTGGAACAACAACATCGAACACAGGTCGGGGTTGAGTGTCCGCAGTGCCACTATCGGCAATTCATGGAGGTCGAGACCGATCTCGGCGGAGAATTCGGCGATAACGCGGTGGCACGGAAGATCTACGCCGAGTTGCAGGCGTGGATGGTCTCGCGGTGTCCGGAGCATTTGAGGGCGATTACGGCGATGAGCAAAAACTGATGAACGTTGATTCAGAGGCGCCGATAAATCTCGCGGCGGTGGCCCACAGCATACAGGGTGAGCGTGCGGTAAGCGTGATCTGGCCACAGCAGAATCCGGAAGTCGCCGACGCGAAACTTGTGAAGACCCGACAAGCCACGGGGTGCCGCTTTCAGGGGTTCCGTTCGCTCGGGATGCTCGGCCAACCAGCCAATCTTAGTGCTCAGCCGCTGTGCTGTACCGTGGTCGAGTTTCTTGAAATCCCGATCGAAATCGGGGGTCGTGACGATTCGATAAGCTCTGTTCATAAGACTCTCAGGATCGTGCTGTTATCGCGGGAAGGCAAGCTTGTGTTCACGTTTTGACGGCTTGATGGGTGTGTTATATCGTGTCGAGCAGGTCGGGCACTAAGAGAGTTTCATCTCGCGTTTGAGATCGTCGAAAGACCGCGTCTTGCCTGCAAGGTGGTCCCGTCGAGACCGGCGCAGTTTCCTGAGCAAGGCAGGATTTGTGGTGATCAGGTAATCCTCAAACGTGTCATGGAACTCGCTCAGTGCCTCACCGGCGCGAAGGAACTTTTGAAAGAGTTCAGTCGGAACCTGAATCGTCTGCGACATATGTGCTCCTCCTCTGACTATAACGGGCTTCGGCGGCTGCGACAAGGAATCAAAGCGAGAGGGCAATGGCAGTAGGCACCGAAAAAGATTACTATGCCGCGCTCGGCGTGAGCCGAGACGCGAAGCCGGAGGCGATCCGCAAGGCTTACCGCCACCTCGCGCGCAAGTACCATCCTGACGTCAACCCCGGGAACAAAGCGGCGGAGGAGAAGTTCAAGCAGATCTCTGAGGCTTACGAAGTCCTGAGCGACGAGAAGAAGCGAAAGATTTACGACCAGTACGGATTCTACTCGGACAATATTCCTCCAGGCGGCTACCCGGGCGGATCTCCCGCAGACGCAGCCCGGGCCTATTCGGCGCAAGCCCAACCCGGCGCCGGAGGGTTTGACTTCTCGGGGTTCGATTTTTCGAATTTCGAGCCTCGGGCCGGGCGTCGCGGCGCCGGAACTGAAGACACCGGCGGCATGGGCGGCTTCCGCGACATCTTCTCCCAGATCTTTTCCAGGAGTCCGGCGGCGCAGGAGGAAGACGAAGAGGAGGAGACCCGGGGACGCGATCTCGAGCACCACATGCACCTGAGCTTTTGGGACGCGATCCGAGGCACGCAGGTGCGGATCACGGTGAATCGCAACGAGACCTGTCCGGCGTGCAAGGGCAGTGGCACGGGCAAAGGCGCGGCCACGGTTTGCACCACCTGCGACGGCAAAGGCGTGGTGACGCGCCAGTCGGGCGCGATGCGTTTTCAGGGGCCGTGCCCTGATTGCAACGGTACCGGGAAACGCAAGCCGGCTTGCCCGAATTGCGCTGGGACCGGCATCGTGACGCATCCCGAGACCTTCGAGGTTCGGATTCCGCCGGGCGTCAATCAAGGCTCGCGCGTGCGCGTGGCGGGCAAAGGCAATGCCGGGCGCAAGGGCGGCCCGCCGGGCGATCTTTACATCGTGACGGATGTCGAGACGCATCCGGTATTCGAGCGTAAAGGCGACAATATCTACGTCAAGC
>JASHQD010000112.1 GCA_030037755.1 Terriglobia bacterium | reverse complement strand
AGCAATGCGTCGCTCTCTCGCTCTCTGCTCGGGAATCCCGAGATTTCGCTGGACGAATTGATGCAGCGGGTGGCGCACTGGGTCGCGATCGGCGGTGAGACACTGAACAAGCCGACTCGATTCGAGGTAGCGGATGGAAAATTTTAGAGATACCCACCGAAGCGCAGCTCGGTAAGACACGCTTCAGATATCCAAGTTACCGGAGGAGGCCGTGCCAGCTACAAAATCAGCCAAGAAACCGGAACCGAAGGCCAGCCGCCCCCACATGCCCGGATATGGCCTGCCAAAGGGGACCAAGGGTCTACTTCCGTGGAAGTGGGCCGACGATCGCCTCAGGAAGAGCCACAACTACTGGATCACCACCGTGAAGCCGGACGGCTCGCCGCACACGATGATCGTCTGGGGACTATGGCTCGATGGCCAACTCCTGTTCAGCACAGGACGGCAGTCACGCAAGGCGCGTAACCTTGAGGAAAACCCGCGCTGCGTAATCTGCACGGAGAAGGCGGACGAAGCTGTCATTGTGGAGGGTGTGGCCGAAGAGGTGCGGGAGTTGGATCTACGCCGGCAGTTTCTGGCGCTGTACGAGCGTAAGTACGCGTGGGACATGTCGTCGTTTGAAGAAGACATTTTGAGCATGAAAGAGCCCATCTATGCCATGCGCCCGATTATCGCCTTTGGGCTGGACGAGAAGAAGTCAATGAATGCTGCCACTCGCTGGCGGTTCTGAAGTGGAAGAGCGGCTCCCGGGTTAGATGGCGGCGGGTTATCCCGCTATTCTTCAGGCATCATAAAAACACCGGCATAGAGATGAAACCAGAACCGCAGTCGCATCGTCCATCATGCTGAAGGGTTGAGACATCGGTTTTAAGGAGAATCTAAATGTACAGACGATTTTTGGCAATAACAAGCAGTGCTTTACTCGTTCTGGGTTTGGGTCTGGCAACGGCCAAGGCGCAGGACCAGAGCACGCCGCCGCCGGAGGGCGCGCCGCAGGGTCCGCCTCCGGAGGGCCGAGGGATGCGCGGCGGCCCTATGAATCCTGATCAAATGGTCGCGCGGCTCGACCAGAGACTTCATCTCAGCGATGACCAGAAGACCAAGATTCGCTCCATCCTGCAAGACCAGCACGATGCGATGGAAAAGCTCCGCTCTGACAGTTCCCTTTCTGAGGAGGACCGGCGCGCCAAGATGCGGAGCATTGCCGCCGATCACCACGACCAAATCAAGAACGTCTTGAACGACCAGCAGAAGCAAGAGTTCGAACAGATGATGCAGCGGCGCGGCCGCATGGGCAACGGTGGGGGCAATCCGCCGCCGCCGGGAGATCCATCAGCACCACCACCGCCGCCGCCGAGTCCACAAGTCTAGTTAGAGACGGCGGCGCCGATGAGGCGCCGCCGCTTTTCACCGCTTCTTCGTGGCCTCCACCGCCATGCAGATGAAGGCCCCGGCCTCGTCGCTATAAGGCTTTTTGAACGTGGACGGCCAGTTCTGCTGATCCGCATAGAGCCGGTTCAATCCCTTGCTGACTTCGGGATTGCCGCCCGTGAATGCGGCGATCAAAGCCTGCCAGCGTCCGGCGAGCCCCTGAGCGTGTTCGCTCGCGGGATCCTCACCGGCCGCCACTGCCGCCTCGACTTCACGGATCAGCTCCGACCAGTCCTGCTGCGATTTCTCCAGCATTTCCGGTGTCCACTGCTTGCCGCGTTCCGCGATCGCGGCCTGAGCCTCGTCGGAGTAGTATCTTTTCGTCCAATCCATGTTCTGCTCCATGCTGATCACCTCGATGATTCTCCGGAGTGCTTCCCAGGTTTCCTGCTCGTTTGCGCCGGTTGTGCCCGCTTTACGCGCGGCGTCTCGAGGTGTTCCCAGGGAAACCATCCGCTCGGCACGCTCGATGGCCTCCACCGCCAGCGCCAGACGCCGGCGCTTTTCCTCCATGATCGTGCGTTGCAGCCGCAGCGCTGCGCCAAGATCGAGCGGTCTGCGAGTGAGAAGCTCCCGGATTTGTTTGAGCGGGAAGCCGATGAATTTCAAAGCGACGATCTGTTCCAGCCGAACCAGGTCGCTCTCGGCGTAGAGCCGATAGCCGGCATGGCTACGGCCGCTCGGCCGCAGGAGACCCATGCGGTCATAGTAGTGCAGAGTCCGCACCGTGACGCCCGCCCGTTTCGCGAACTGGTTTGCGTGGTAAACAGCACCGCCTTTCATACGTCAGCCTCCTTTCACAATCGAAGCTAAGGTCTGACGCTACGTCAGGGTCAAGAATTTTCTTGAATTATTTTCAGGTGCCGATTCGTGAGGGATTGTCCGTTGTCAGTGGTCCGTTGCCCTGGGAATTAGCGAGTGACCACAGACGGCCAACGGACGACTGACAACGGACAACTGACACTCGATCAGTGATTGACCGCAGCCATGCCGGCTTCAGAATAACGCGTGCCTACCGCCGCCCCTCTTGGCGCGACTTCGTCAATCCGCCGCAGCTCTTCGGGAGTCAGGCTGATATTCGATGCAGCGACGTTCTGTTCCAGGTACTTTCGCCGTTTCGTGCCGGGGATCGGCACGATGTCTTCGCCCTGTGCCAGCACCCAGGCCAGCGCGAGTTGCGCTGGAGTGCAGCCCTTGGCGGCCGCAAGCTGCTTGATTCTCTCCACAAGCGCGAGGTTTCGCTCGAAATTGTCGCCCTGGAATCGCGGTGCCTGATGCCGCCAATCGTCGGGCGCGAGATCCTGAGGACTCTTGATCTGCCCGGTCAGGAATCCGCGTCCGAGAGGGCTATATGCAACAAATCCGACTCCCAACTCGCGGCAGAGCGCCAGTAGACCATCTTCCGGCTCGCGACTCCACAAGGAGTACTCGGTCTGCAACGCAGTTATGGGGTGCGTACGATGGGCGCGGCGCAGTGTCTCAGGCGCAGCTTCCGACAGACCAATGTGCCGGATCTTACCCTCGCGAATCAGACCGGCCATGGCCCCGACCGTTTCTTCGATCGGTACGCTGGGGTCAATGCGATGCTGATAATAAAGATCGATGGTTTCGATTCCCAGGCGGCGCAGGCTCCCTTCGCAGGACGAACGCACATACTCGGGACGCCCGCTGACACCGCGAATCAGGGAACCAGGTTCGCGCAGAATGCCGAACTTGGTGGCGATAACCAGTCCCTCGCGCCGCCCGCGAATCGCGCGGCCCACCAATTCCTCGTTGAGATGCGGCCCGTACACGTCGGCGGTGTCGAGAAAATTGATTCCAAGCTCGATTGCGCGATGGATCGTCGCGATCGACTCCTGGTCATCGCGAGAACCATAGAACTCCGACATCCCCATGCAGCCGAGCCCCTGCTCAGAAACTTTGAGTCCGCTGCGGCCCAATTCTCTCACCTTCATGGCTCATCCTCCCACTACCGGTGTGATCCGGTAACGAATTTTGGATGACTTTAAGACCACAAATGGTCCGAATCTCGTGCTCGTTCCCGGCGGGACAAGGCCTGGAGCCGCCTCACCCGCGCCGACACCACGGGTGCCGTCAGAAGCCGAGTTCTTTGAGGGCGTTCTCATAAAAGGAACCGCCGGCCGCGCCGGTAGCCTCATGTTTAGCGACGTAAGCCAGAAGGCGGTGCCGGATCTCCAGTGCCTGCGGAAAGTCCCGGCTCGTCCAGAAGCGCCGACTCCTGTCGAAGAATCCGATGCGTGTGAGGAAGGTGATGCCGAAATAGTCGGCCTCCTCGACGGAGTCATCACCATACCCCGTAATCCGAAATGACCCATCCGGTTGAAGAGATTCCGTAATGCACCAGTTCAGCATCCGGTCGATCTCGGCTGCCATCATCTTCCTTTGTGCCTCAGTGGCGGAATTCCATCCGAAGCCGAAGAGGACGGCAGCATCCATGTTGTTGTGATTGGTGTAGCGACCATCATCGAGCCATCCGACGGGATAATCCAGGTCTCTGACCGCCAGTGCAGTGTCGACCACTTTCTGCATGTCAGGAACGTTCCCGTTAAGATAGCGGATCATGTGAAAGGTCATGCTGAGATCGTCGACCCACTCGGGTTTGCCCGGGAGTACGTAGCGTTCGCCCCACCAGCCAGTTTGCGGATTCCGCAGGCGATTGAGAACAAGGTCCATCATGGCCGCTTTGACCGACGGTCTCCATGCGTAGCCTTCGGGACGGTTTTGCAGAATGAACCGCAGGAGGTCCCCCATGGACTCGTTCATCTCACGGCGATGGTCCAATCCCTGGTGCGTAATGTCTGAAACCGAAACCGCAGTGAAGTACTTCCTGAGCTTTTGCGGCGAGTTCACGCGGTCGAGGAATCGGGGCGCAACGTTCGGAGACTCGTTGCGGGTTGAAGCCCTGTCCAGGTGAGCGTAAGTGCCGTCGAGCTTGAAGAACCATTCCGTATAGCAGCGTCCCCAGCTACCGTCGGCGGGATCCTGCTGGTGGCCGAGGACCTCTATTTCGGGATGGTCAAGCACGTTCCGAAGATCGTCGAGCCTTCGGTCGATACGCGCGAAGTCGGCGGTGTTGCCAAGGAGCCAGGCAGCTTCCATGAGGATCTGGTGTGCGCAGGCTGTGTCGCGCCCTTGCCCCTCCAGCTCAACAACTTGCCGGCCCAGAGCTTGCGCCCGTTCGATTCGCTGAGCCCGGAGGCTCTTGTAATCGGGATTGAAGGCTACGAACTGCCGCTCCCTGAAGGTGTGGTAGCTGGCGTCTCCGGCTGAAATCTGCTGCGACTTACCCGCTGCAGCGCAGCAAATCAGGCAGAATACAGCGCAGACAACAAGCGCGACGATTCTGTCGGATAGCCTCGCCATGATAGATCGTTTCCCGATTATGGGTTGTCGCGACCGACGACCGTCAATACGTGGCTCTTCCTCCCGAAATGTCGTAGCACTGTCCCGTGGTGAACGACGCCTCGCGCGACACCAGGTACTGCACCAGGCTCGCGACCTCGTCGAGCGTTCCGGTGCGGCCCATGGGAATACGGCTCACCATGTACTGCACGGTTTCCGGCTTCATGCCGTCGAGAATCCTGGTGCGAATCACCGCCGGTGCGATGCAGTTCACCGTGATGTCGCCCTTTCCCGCGACCTCTTTTGCCAGCGCCTTTGTCAGGCCAATCACCGCGGCTTTGGTGCTCGAATACGGAATCATGTTCGGATTGCCTTCCTTGCCGGCAATCGACGCCACGTTCAGGATGCGTCCATAGCGGCGCTCGATCATTCCGCTGATCACAGCCCGTGCGCACAAAAAAACGCCTTTGAGATTGACGGCGTAGACCGCGTCCAGATCCCGTTCGTCGAGTTCCCAGAGCGGCAGCGTGCGTCCCGAGATTCCGGCGTTGTTCACCAGAATGCCGACCGGTCCGAGCTTCTGCTGGCATTCCTGAAACGCGCGCTCGACCGACCCCGACGAGGTCACGTCACACTCGAGGCCGAGCCCGCCGACCTCGCTGGCCACGGCCTTGGCGGCATTCGCCTGTAGATCCAGCACCGCGACACTAGCGCCGGCATCCGCCAATCGCCGGGCGATTGCCTCGCCGATTCCCTGGCCGGCGCCTGTGACGGCAGCGATCTGTCCATCCAAGCTGAAGTATCTCTTTTCGCTCATCGTCATCCCCTCGTAACTCCGAACCGCCATCATACAGCGACTGCGTCCGTTCCATGGAATCGAGTGGACGCGCGAGCCGCAACTCTGCAAAATCGCATATTGAGGTGCCGGATGGCCGATGCAGCTGCACACTTACATCACCCAGCCAGTGGAATTCGTGGCATCGTACTGGACTTTGGCGAGGTCCTGTGTCACAAGCCCACGTCCGAGAAGCTGGCACGAATGGCTGATGCCCTTGGCCTCGCGCACGCGACATTCATTGGTCGGTACAACGAGGAGCGCCCGCCGTATGACCAGGGGCTGCTCAGCCCCGAGGACTATTGGTCAAAGGTGGCCGCAGACGGAAACCGGCTGAACCCTGAACTCCTCAGCAGGTTGCGCCAGTGGGATGTGGAGATGTGGAGCCAAATGGACGAGAACATGGTCAACTGGCTGGACCGGCTCCGTGATTCTGGCTTCAAAACCGCAGTCCTTTCCAACATGCATTGCGACATGGCAGCGCATGTGCGGCGCAACTTCGCCTGGATGCAGCGCATCGACTGCCCGATCCTGTCCTGCGAACTTCGCCTGATCAAACCCGACCCCTCGATTTATCAGCGCTGCCTCGACTGCCTCAAGCTGCGACCGTTTGAAGTGGTGTTCATCGATGATCGGGAGCCGAACGTTGCGACCGCGAGGCTACTGGGAATCGTGGGCCTGCGGTTCCAGTCTGTTGAGCGGTTGAGAACTGATCTCGCCAACCTTGGAATCGCAGTACTACCCTGATCCAGATCTTCGACGACGGTTTGCCTGCACTCCTGACCGTGTGTCCTCCGTGTCCGAGGGATCTTAAGGTGGAGAGCTAACCTTCCGGCTGGCGGCGCACCGATTATGGAGTTAAACTTGTAACATTCTGGCGGCTCAGCCGGGGAGGCGAAGGGGCATGAAGAAATCATCGGAAGGGGTTGACGTCTCGCGGAGACGATTCCTGGAGCGCGCAGGCGCGGGCGCCGCGGGCGCCACTCTCGCGCCCGCCATTCTACTGGGCAAATCCAACAAATCGGGCAGCCGCGTGGTGCTGGGCTCAGGCGAGCACACCTATGAACTGGTTTCGGGCTGGGGACAGCTTCCGAACGGCGTCAAGTACGGCTACACGCACGGCGTGCAGATCGATCAGCACAATCGCGTGATCGTCCACAACCAGAGCAAGGACTCGGTGATCATCTTCGATCACAAGGGCAAGTACGTGAAGTCCTGGGGCCCGGAGTTTCAGAAGGGCGCGCACGGATGCCTGCTGCGCAAGGAAGACGGAGTCGAATATCTCTACCTCTCCGACTACGAGCGCCACATCGTGGTGAAGACGACACTCGACGGCGAGACGATCTGGACGATCAACTGGCCGCAGGATTCCGGCGTCTACAAGGAAGAAGCCGAGTTCAAGCCCACCAACACCGTCGTGGCGCCGAACGGCGACATCTATGTCACTGACGGCTACGGCCTGAGCTACGTCCACCAGTACAGTCCGAATCGCGAGCGCATCCGGACTTGGGGCGGCAAGGGCAGCGACGCCGGCAAGCTCGATTGTCCGCACGGCATCTGGATCGACACGCGCGGCGCCGAACCGATCGTCGTGATTGCGGACCGGTCGAACTCGCGGCTGCAGACGTTCACGCTCGACGGCAAGCATATCGCCTTCTTCACTGACGCGATGCGCGCGCCATGTCATTTCGATCAGGCCGCGAACGGCGATCTGCTGATCCCTGACCTGCACGGCGTGGTCACAATCTACGATCGCAACAACAAAGCCGTTGCGCAGCTTGGCGACAATCCAGGCGTCTGGGACACGAAGGGCTGGCCCAATCTCCCCGATACCACCTGGGTGCCCGGCAAGTTCATCTCGCCGCACGCCGCCTGCTGGGATAAGCGAGGCGATATGTACGTGGTGGAATGGATCGAAGAAGGACGAGTCACCAAGCTCCGGAGGGTTTAGAGGAGATATCGAAAAGTGGCGAGTGACCAGTGGCGAGTGACAAGACCTCCGCTACATGGATGAAGACCCGTCAGGAAGGGGTCTCGCCACTCGCCACTTGCCACTCTTCGATAGCAGGAGTGATTTTGACTGGAGAACGCCTCGATGTTTCGCTTAGATGCCGATAAGAAAGTCGAATTCTGTGACGGCGTCACGCGCCGCGATTTCCTCCACGCCGGCGCCCTCGGATTCCTCGGCCTGACGCTGCCCGAATTCTTCGCCCTGAAAGCTGCAGGCGCGGTCGATACCTCGAAGGACGTCAATTGCATCCAGCTCATGCTGGTCGGCGGACCCAGCCAGCTTGACACCTGGGACATGAAGCCGGACGCGCCCGCGTCGATCCGCGGTCCGTACAAACCCATCAAGACGAATGTTTCCGGCGTCGAGATCTCCGAAATCTTTCCGCGCATGGCGAAGCACGCGGACAAGTTCGCGCTGCTGCGATCCTGCTACCACACCGCCGCCGCCGTGCACGACACGGGCTGCCAGATGATGCAGACCGGGCGATTGTTCCAAGGCGGGCTCGAATCGCCCAACTACGGCTCGGTGCTGCGATTCCAGAAAGGTCCGCGCGGCGACGTGCCGCCCAACGTCCTGATCCCTTATACGATCGGCCAGCTCGGCGGCAACCTCCCGCACGGCGACACCGCCGGATTCCTCGGCAAAGCCTATGATCCTTTCGTGCTGAACGCCGATCCGGCCGATCCCGATTTCAAAGTGCCCGATATGCTGCCGCCCGACTATATCGCTGCGGTGCGCGTGGATCGGCGCCGGAGCTGGCGCGCGGAGATCGACAAGTCGGTCGCGTACTTCGAAGATTCGAACCAGGACGCCAAACTGATGGACTCGACGTTCGATCAGGCCTACACGCTGATGACCTCGGCCAAGGCGCGTGAAGCCTTCGAGCTGACACAGGAGCCCGAAGACGTACGAAAGCGTTATGGGATGAATCGCTTCGGACAGGGATGCCTGCTGGCTCGCAGGCTCGTCGAGCGTGGTGTGCGCTTCGTCACCGTCAACATGTTCGAGACGGTGTTCAACGATATCACCTGGGACATTCATGGCTCGGCACCTTTCAGCCCGATCAGTTGCTACCGCGATCTGGTCGGTCCGATGTTCGACAACGCTTACAGCTCGCTGCTCGAGGATCTAACCAACCAGGGTCTGCTCGAAAACACGCTGGTGCTCGCGACCGGCGAGTTCGGACGCACGCCGCGAATCAATCCTGCCGGCGGACGCGATCACTGGCCCCAATGCTGGACGGTGGTGCTGGCGGGTGGCGGCATCAAGGGCGGGCAGGTGGTGGGCGCGTCGGACAATATCGGCGCCGCGCCCAAGGATCGTCCGGTGATGCCGGCGCATGTTGCGGCCACGGTCTACAAGTGCCTCGGCATTCCGATCGATAAGGAACTGAAGACGCCGCAAGGACGCGTGGTGCGGCTGGTGGATCACGGATTTGATCCAATCGAGGAGTTGCTAGTGTAGTCTTGCTTCTCTGTGTTCTCTGTGCTTCTCTCCGTGATCTCTGTGTTGAAAGCTTTTAACACGGAGATCATAGAGGTTTCACGGAGTGCACAGAAGCGTTTGAGTTCAGGGTCGGAGAGAACGCGAAGTTTTTCATATCAAGGAGGACGTACGATGAGAACGAAATGGTCTATGCTTCCGCTCGCGATTCTGGCTCTGGCCGTCGCCGCATCCGCGGCCGACATCAGCGGCACCTGGAAGGGCACCGCGCAGACGCCCCTTGGCACGACGGAGAGGACGTTCAACTTTAAGGTGGACGGAAACAAGCTCACCGGCGATACCAGCAGTGACCTGTTTGGCAAGTCGACGGTCGATGATGGCAAGATCGACGGTGACACTGTAACGTTCACGGTCACCATCAACGTTCAGGGCAATGAAGCCAAGGCCAACTACACGGGCAAGATCAAGGGGAACGACGAGATCGATTTCAGCGTCGAGATCGCCTCACTCGACCAGAAGATCGAATACAGCGTCAAGCGGGTGAAGTAGTGGTCCGTGTCGCGCAAACAAGACGCCGTTTTGCGCCGGGCGGCAGTTATTTGCGGTAGTGCGTGTCTTTGTGTCCTCTGTGTTCTCCATGTTGGGAGGCCTTTAACACGAAGAACACGGGGGCCACAGAGGCGTTGAGACTGAAAAGATGAAAATCCGCAGTTTTCTGCTGCTTGCCGCGATCGGTGTTACTCTCGATCTTCCCTTCCTGATTCGCGCTTCGCAGAACGGTCAAGCTCCCCCGCAGTCGACGTCCGGCAAGGACGTGCCGTATCACCAGTCCGACATGTCCAAGCCGGAGCCAACGGCTCCACGGCATATCCAGCCTGTGGCGGCGCACCCGAGCCGCAGCAATTCGCCTCTCGTGAAGATCGAGATCCTGCCTGCCTCCATGTCGCTGGTCGCACCCCGCTACGACCAGCAACTCGTGGTCGAGGGTACGTTCGCTGACGGACACCAGGAGGATTTGACCGCTTCGGCCACCATGGCGTCCTCCAGTGCCCAGGTGGCAAGCGTGGATAAGAGCGGCACGGCGCATCCGCAGGGCGACGGTCAGGCGACCATCACCGCCACGGTGGGCGGTCATCGCGCGACGGCGAGCGTCGCGGTGAAAGATTTCGCCACGCCCGCGCCGTGGAGCTTCCGCAACGATGTTCTGCCCGTGATGACGAAGGTCGGTTGCAACTCCGGACCCTGCCATGGCGCGGCAGCCGGCAAGAACGGATTCAAGCTCACGCTGCGCGGCTATGATCCCGAGACCGATTACTTCACCCTGACGCATCAGGCGCTGGCGCGGCGCACCGATCGCATGGAGCCGGCCAAGAGCCTGATCCTCCTGAAGCCCACACTGGCGATTCCGCATGGCGGCGGGCATCGCTTCGACGTAGGGTCGCCCGAATACCAGGTGATGTCGGGCTGGATCGCTGAAGGCATGCCGCCGCCGCTCGATTCTGACGCGCGCGTGACTTCGATCGAGGTGCTTCCGCACGAAGCCTCGCTCGAGCCCGGCGCCGAGCAACAGCTCGTCGTGATGGCGCGATTTTCGGACGATACCGCCCGCGACGTGACGCGCTGGGCCAAGTTCGACAGCGGCGACGAAGGCGTCGCCACTGTGGATGCGAACGGTCACGTCACCATGCACAGCTACGGTGAAGCGCCGGTCACCGTGTGGTATCAGAGCCACGTGACCTTCGCGCGCCTGCGAATACCCTTTCCGAACAATCTCGATCAGGCGGTCTTCAAGAGCGCACCGCGGCACAACTACATCGATGACGACATCCTGAAGCATCTGGCGGTGCTGCACATTCCGCCGTCGCATCCCGCTTCCGACAGCGAATTCATCCGACGCGCGTACCTCGACGCCGCCGGCATACTGCCCAGGCGCGGCGAGGTCGAGAGTTTTCTCGAGGACCCATCGCCCGACAAGCGCGACCTCCTGATCGACGCGATCATGAAGCGGCCGGAGTTCGTCGACTACTGGGCCTACAAGTGGTCGGACCTGCTGCTCGTGACCAGCAATCGTCTCTCGAACGACCAGATGTGGAGTTACTACGACTGGATTCGCGCCAGCGTCGCCGCCGACAAGCCGTGGGACCAGTTCGTGCGCGAGATCCTGACCGCGACCGGTAACTCCGATGAGAACGGCGCCGCCAACTATTGGATCGTCCACCGCGACCCGCTCGATACCTCCGAAAACGTCGCTCAGGCGTTTCTCGGGATCACCATCACCTGCGCGCATTGCCACAATCACCCGCTCGCCAAGTGGACCCAGAAGGACTACTACGGCATGGCGAACCTTTTCGCCCGCGTGCGCCTGAAGACATTCGCCCCTGGAGGATCCCGGGCCGGCGTGGGCCCGCTGTTCAACGACGTCACGGTCTATTCGGCGCCCACCGGCGAGTTCACCGACGATCGCTTCATGATGGTGCTCCCGCCCAAGCCCCTCGACGCCACGCCGCTTCCGCTCGAAGCGACAGGCGACACGCGCGTCTATTTCGCCAAGTGGCTCACCGCCGGCGACAATCCGTTCTTCGCGCGCAATATCGTGAATCGCGTCTGGCGCAATTTCATGGGACGCGGATTGGTGGAACCCGTGGACGATCTTCGCGACACGAATCCCTCCACCAACGACGAATTGCTCAGCGCGCTCACGGCGGATTTCGTGGCGCATCACTTCGACATCGATTACCTCATCCGCACCATCATGCAGTCGGCCACGTACCAGACCTCGTCGGAGCCGCTCAAGGAGAACGCCGATGACGATAAGTTTGGATCGCACTACGTCATCAAGCGCCTGCCGGCTGAAGTGCTGCTCGATGCGTATTCGGAGGTGACACAGGAGCCGGAGAAGTTTGACGGCTACCCGGTCGGAATGCGGGCGCTGCAACTGCCGGACACTGCCGTGAAATCCTACTTCCTCGACGCCTTCGGGCGTCCGCCACGGCAGCAGACGCGCGAGAGCGAGCGCACCTCGGTCCCGACGATCACGCAGGCGCTGCACATCATCAATGGCGACACGCTGAACGACAAGCTGCGCGCGCCCGGCGGTACGATTGACATGCTGCTGAAGCTGGGATTCGCGGACGACGAGATCGTGAATTATCTCTATCTCGCGGCCCTTAGCCGCTACCCAACGGATAGCGAGCGCGAGGCTTTGGTGAAAGCGCTGGATACCGCAGAGCCACAGCAGGCGCCCGGCGTGGACGATCCGCGGCGAGCGGCACTGGTGGATATGAGCTGGGCGCTGCTGACGAGCGAAGAGTTTATGTTCAATCATTGAAAATAGGGGTCAGGGTTCAGGGGGCTAGGGGTTAGGGGCCGGTTGTCTGCGGTCGGTTGCCGGTTCTCGGTTACCGGTCGTTGGTTGCCCACGTTTCGGGAGGTTCGATTTCATGGTGCGCGGTCTCATGCTGGTTGTATTTCTGTCGCTGGCGTTCGCGAGTCTGGATGGCGGATGATGCGGCGCTCTTTGACGGGGCGTGGGATGCCACGCTCTCGTGTGAGAGCGTGCGAGGTGCGCTGGGCTATTCGTTCGAATTCCCGCCGACGGTCAGAATAGCAACCTGCGTGAGGAAAAGGGCGAAGAGGGCGAGCCAGGCTGGTTGCTCATCGGCGGAAACATCCAGCCCGACGGAACAGCGAAGCTCTATACCAAGGGATTGGTGGGCGCGAGGGAATATGCAGTCGGAGGGCGTCCGGCGGGAACGCCTTATGGTTATCACATCGAGGCGAAGTTCTCGGACAAGGAGGGATCCGGCAAACGCGTCGAAGGACGTGAGTGCGAGGTGGAGTTCAAGAAGCAGTAGGCAGTAGGCGTTTGGTCGCTGACGGTCACTTTCGTGGGTTAGCGCGGTGCCGACGACGAGGTTAAAAGCATGTCCGGCAAGCGAAGTTCAAAGACCGAAGATGAACTCAGAGGAGCAGCACTCGATGTTGCCTTCGAGTTTCGAATGTTTCGCCAAGCAATGGGCCGACTCGACGCCGGTTCGCCGTCGGTCGGCCACAACAATTCCACAGCTGGTTGCATGACACCAACGTCAGGAGGGGTCACCATTACAGCGATGAACTGCACACCAACTGAGGAAGGAACTGCGGGACCCAACGACTTCCATAACGTCGAGGGCATACTCGTTCACTTCCGAAACTTGGTCGAGTTCTTTTTCACCACGAG
>JASHQD010000011.1 GCA_030037755.1 Terriglobia bacterium | reverse complement strand
GCCGCTCAAAGAGATCTGGCCTGATCTCAAGAATTGGGAATAGGTCCTTACAGCTAATTTCGATGGTCACCCGTATTTCATCCCTGTGATCGGGGCGGGCAACCCGATCCCGACCTCCCACCAGGCTTACGGCGGGGTGACGATCGGAAAACAGTAGTCTCGAATTGCGACTGGCCCACTGCGTCTCGGATGTGCGCCCGTTCCGATTGTCCTTGCTCGCGGGCACAACCAGGAGTTACGCCCTGCACCCTTTTCAGGCGGGCACCTTTGCGGCAACATGGGTGTTGGTGCGCTTTACAGTCTTTGTGGGCGCGCATGACATCGCCAGTCGTTCTTATGGACCTGTTAATCTTGGGCGCCGGAATGGGAATGGTGGGGGGAATGTTGCCGAACCCGCTCCAGGTGATTGCCTTGACCCAGGCCGCCGCGGCACGCTGGGATCGCGCTATCTTTGTACTGACCGTGCCGCCGCTCGTGATCGACGGCGCATTCCTCTCCACGACCTTGCTGTTCTCGCGGCTTATGCCGCTCGGAATCGTACACTATATCGCCTACGCCGGCGGCGCGCTGGTAACGGGTTTTGCGAGCTACGGACTCTGGGATTTGCGGCGGGAGCGACTTGCGAGGACAGTGAGCTCGCCGGCGTACACGTTCGCCGGGGTTTCGGTGGCAACGCTGGCCGAGGTGACCGCGCCGGGCACGTGGGTCTATTGGGTGACGATTGCCGCACCCATTCTGGCCGAAGGACGGACGCGCGGTTACGCGCACGTTGTGCCTTTTTTCGTGGGAGGCCTCCTCGGATATTACGGAGCCGCGATCGCTTCCACATGCCTGGTCGCCTGGCTCGCAGGGGTGCACAGGTCGTTCAAGCACTATCTCCTCATGACCGCCAATGCGCTCCTGCTCTGCATCGGAATCTCTTATTTCATACGCGCGTACCGGGGATGAACGGATCCATGGGGACTTCCGGAGCACGGCATTCAGCACACAATACGCGCCTTGCCCGGCGATGCTTTTCGGCGGGGCGCCCTGCTTGACATCGACGTTAGTGTAATTGCATTGCCAAGCTCGCGAGAAACGGGATAAAGTCTCTAGCGTGCGGGCGTACGCCGCCCCACAGCGCGATGGGGGAGCAGTAAAAACTGTACGCTGTGCCCGATTTCGGCACAACCGCTGGCCAGATTTTAGCGGAAACGGGGGGCTGCTATCTGGACCAAGCGGAGACGGATTTGGGGAGTCCTGATCCATGAACATTCTCATCATTGGCGGCGACGGTTATCTCGGTTGGCCACAATCCATGTACCTGTCAAAGCAGGGACATCGTGTCTGTATCGTGGACAATCTGGCGCGGCGAGCCTGGGACCTGGGCTGCGGAACCAGCAGCTTGACGCCGATCTGGATGCTGCCCGAGCGTGTGGCTCTGTGGAAAGATCTGACGGGCGGGGTCATCGAGGCTGTCGTTGGTGACATCCTGGACTACGATTTCCTCGCGGAAGTCATGTCGCGATTCTCACCGGACGCGATCGTCCACTTTGGCGAACAGCGCAGTGCTCCCTACTCCATGATCGACCGCGAACATGCGGTTCAGACGCAAACGAACAACGTCGTCGGCACGCTGAACCTGCTCTATGCGACGAAGGAGTTCTGTCCTGACGCGCACCTCGTCAAGCTGGGGACCATGGGAGAGTACGGAACTCCCAACATCGACATCGAGGAAGGCTTCATCGAGATCACGCACAACGGCCGCAAGGATGTGCTTCCCTACCCGAAGCAGCCGGGCTCGTTCTATCACCTCTCCAAGGTGCACGATTCCCACAACATCATGTTCGCCTGCAAGACCTGGGGCATTCGTTCGACCGACCTGAATCAAGGGATCGTCTACGGCGTGAAAACCGCGGAAACGGCCCTGCATGACGGCCTGGCCACGCGCTTTGACTACGATGGTGTCTGGGGCACCGTGCTGAACCGCTACTGCGTGGAAGCGGCGATTGGAAGGCCGCTCACCGTCTACGGGGAAGGCGGACAAACTCGCGGTTTCCTGGACATCCGGGACACGCTGCGTTGCATCGAGCTGGCGATCCTCAAGCCGCCGCGCGCCGGTGAGTACCGGGTCTTCAACCAATTCACCGAGCAGTTCAGCATCCTGGATCTGGCTCATCTGGTGCAACGGATCGGCGCCCACAAGGATCTCGATGTGACCGTCGATCATCTGCCTGATCCTCGCGTCGAGCAGGAACATCACTACTACCTTGCGCGGCACACCAAGCTGCTCGATCTCGGCCTGGTGCCGCACAATCTCTCCGACGTTCTGCTCGATTCGATCATGGATGTGGTGATTCGATGCCGGGAGCGGGTGATCGAGGAGACCCTGCTGCCCCAGGTCAATTGGCGGAGCACGCGCAATCCGTCCTCCTACTCAAAGAGCGGCTCGCCTTCGGCTGAACCGATTGAAATGGAATTGCAGGCGGCGCACAAGGCCGCCACACGGTAGCGCTGTAGCGGCGCTCTATGAGCGCCGGAATCCCAGGACTCAACGGCGGCGCCAGACGAGGTCGGCGCTCTGCAAGGCGGCGCTCGAGACAAGGCCGGCGCTCATAGAGCGCCGCTACAGCGAGCGGACAGCCGGAGGTTCCATTTGGCTTTTTATGTGGTCACCGGTGGCGCCGGATTCATCGGCTCCCACACGGTGGAAGAACTTGTTCGCCGCGGCGAATCCGTCCGCGTGCTGGACGATCTCTCAACCGGCAAGAAAGCTAACCTCGCATCGGTCATCGACCGGATCGACTTGCGCGAAGGGGACATCCGCGATCTCGAAGCGATGCGCCCGCTGTTTGAAGGCGTCGATTACGTCATTCACTTCGCGGCGGCGTCTTCCGTGCTTCGATCGATTCGGGAGCCGATCGAGACCACCGAAGTGAATCTGATGGGCACGCTGAACGTCCTGGTGGCGGCGCGCGACGCTCAGGTGAAGCGCATGGTGATGGCGTGTACTGGCGCGATTTACGGTGATAATCCCGTGCTGCCGCGTGTCGAGACGCAGATGCCTGATCCGCTCTCCCCATACGCGATCGTCAAGCTGGCCGGCGAGTACTTCGGCCAGGTGTTTAATCGGCTCTTCGGCCTGGAATTTGTGGCGCTTCGCTATTTCAATATCTTCGGTCCCCGGCAGAACCCGCTCTCGCAGTACTCCGGCGTGCTCTCCAAGTTCGTCCGCGCCTATCTCACCGGAAACACGCCTGTGATTCATGGGACCGGAGAGCAGTCGCGCGATTTCACTTACGTCGCCAACGTGGTCGACGCCACCCTGCGGGCTTGTCACGCGCCGCAGGGACCCGGGAAGGTGATCAATGTGGGCACGGGCAAGGGAACGACTTTGAACCATGCCATCCAAATCCTCAATCAGATTTTCAGCGTCCAGGTGACACCGCAGCACGATCCGCCACGCGTGGGAGACTTTATGCACTCGACGGCGGACATCACCGTGGCGCGCACCATCCTCGGATACGAGCCGATCGTCGATTTTGAAGAGGGGCTGCGGCGGACCGTCGAGTGGATGCGCACCACGCTCGCCTGATTTCCACCTCACTCGTGCGATCATTGAGATTCTCGCTGTAGCGGCGCTGTCCTCAGCGCCGTTTGGATACACACGCTGTGGCGGCGCTCTATGAGCGCCGGCTTTTCGGCGGATTCTCTTCATGAAGACCGGCGCTCACAGAGCGCCGCTACAGCAGTTCGTCGGTAAGAGTCGAGACCTGTGCCCGCTCACCCTCGCATTTTGATCCTGTCCATGCCGCAAGGCGCGGCGCATCACCGGGCTGCGCTCGCTTTGCAGAGAGCGTTTCGGGAGCTTCAGCCCGCGGTCGATGCGGAGGTCATCAACACGGTTCAGCACTGCCCGGTGTGGTTCCGCGCCTATTACGATTCCTACGTGATCCCGCTCGCCATCTGGCCCGGCCTGTGGCGTTGGATCGAGAGCAAGCAGCACCAGTCGGAATCCACTGGTCCGGGCTGGCTCTACCGGAGAGCCGCTCGACCTCTTTGCCGTTATCTTCGCGATTATGCTCCGGACGCGGTGATCGCTACGGAAGTGGGCGCGTGCGAACTCGCTGCCATCTGCAAGCGGCAGTTGAACGCCGGCTTCGCGCTGGTGGGCGTTGAGCTGATGGACTTCAACCGCGCCTGGATTCAACCGGAAGTCGATCTGTTCCTCACCACGCATCAGGATCTCGCGGACGAACTCGTGAGCTACGGCGCGGCGCCCGGGCGCGTGGTTACCACCGGTCAGCCCATCGATCCGATCTTCGCTTCGCTGCCCGATCGAGCTGCGGTCCGGGAGAAACTCGGTGTCAAGAGCGACGCGCTTCAGGTCCTGGTCACGCTTGGCAGCCAGGGATTCGGCCAGCCCGAGCTCATTGTCAATGAGATTCTGAAAGTCCCCCATCCAATCGAAGTGATCATGGTGACGGGCCGAAACCGGCGGGTGAAAGCGCGGTTGACGAAGTACTGCGAGCGCCAGCCCCAAGTACGCGTGCTTGGATGGGTGGACAACATGCACGAATGGATGCAGGCGTCCGACCTGATGATCAGCAAACCCGGCGGCGGCACGCTGAACGAGGGTTTTGCCTGCGGCTTGCCCATGCTGGCGTTCAATCCGCTGCCCGGAAACGAGGAGCGAACCTGCCGTTGGATCGAAAAATGGGGCGCGGGACTCTGGATCAGAAATCCCAGGGATCTGGTGCCGGCCCTGACGGCGTTGCTGTTGAATCGCAGCCAACTCGACGACCTGCGCGGCAAGGTTAGACGCCTGGCCCGTCCGCACGCCGCCCGCGACGGCGCTCTCGCGGTCATGAAATTGCTCGCCGGAAGAGCCGAGGGCGGGTAACCAGGCCGGTCAGCCACGGCAACGCTTTCGATCGAGGGAATGCATCGGGACGACAGTTCGATAGGGTGTTGCCACGCTCACCTACACCGTAGAGGAGGAGTGTGTCTGCAGGTCCAAATCTTCCACACGACTCGCTGCTATAATGACGGTCCGGAAAGGGGAGCTTTATGAGGCAACTTGTGGATGTTCTGGTCGGTCTCGCAGTGCTGGTGCTGCTGACAGCGGTTGGGTTTCGCTTTCTGTCGCCGAATATGGGTTTCGCTCTCTCGCAGAGCTTCGTCACTCCTCTATTTCTCTGGCGAGGAGCGATCGGGTTGCTGGCTATCGCCACCGTGCTGGTGCTCCGCCAGATTCGAGACAGTTACCGCTCGTGAGTGACGCGAGTCTCTTGCTTCCCTAATGCGTTTTTCGGAAATGGCGTCCGAAGAGGAACTTTGCCGCCTGCTGGCGCGCGGTGAGCTTTCGGTGGGCGCGCGAACGCGCGCGCTGAGCTTACTCGCCGGTCCGGTATCCTGGACTCAAATCGTCGAAAACGCCCGGACATTCGACATACTTCCGCAGCTCTATCACAATCTCCAATCCCTCGGTTTCGCCGGCGTTCCCGAATCGGCTCGCGCCCAGCTCGGGCAGATCTTTGCTACCAATGCCCTAAGGAACGAACTCCTCGCGCGCGAGCTTTGCAGCGTGCTCCATCTGTTCGCCGAGGCGCGGCTCCCCGTGATGACGGTGAAGGGCCTCGCGCTCGTGGAAGCCCTTTATGGCGATCTCGCGCTGCGTACTTGCGCCGATCTCGACCTGCTTGTCCCATCACATCGCGTCGCTGACGCATTCAAGCTCCTGGCATCCTCCGGCTACGAGCCGGAATTCAGCGAGCCCACGCTGCTCGACCTTCTGGCTCGTTACGGGAAGGATTGCGAGCTCACGCGAGCGGGCGGCTCGATCACCTATCGGGTTGAACTCCATTGCGGACTCATCTGGGGCGGACCGCTCGAGCGCGCGATTCTTGATGAGATCTGGGCTGACGCCGCACCGATCGCGTTCCGTGGCGCGCCGGCCCTCGCGCTCGGCGCTGTTTGGCAATTCCTCTATGTGGCCGAGCACGCGGCACGGCACGGTCCGCCCTCGCTGAAGTGGCTGGCGGACCTTGACCGGCTGTGCCGCACGCAAAGCGTAGATTGGAAGACCATCGGCGATAAAGCGCAGCGGCTTGGATGGGAGAAGGCGGTATCGTCGAGTCTGTTGGCTTGCGCGTCGCTCTTTGACACCCCGATAGGTCCGGGCTTCTCCGCCATGAAGAGGCCGCACGTGCGCGACGCTGGCGCTACGCGGTCCTCGGACTTCCAGCCGGCATGGGACGCGCTGTTCTCGCTTCGATTGCTGAAGTCTTGGAAAGGGAAGGCCCAGTACCTGGCGATCCGGCTTTTCGTTCCGACGGCGGCCGATTGCCGGTGGGTCAAGCTGCCGCCCCGGCTCTTCTTTCTCTATTACGCACTGCGGTCCCTGCGCCTGGCCGGCAAAGCCGCCGCATGGGCCCTTCTCTTCGGAAAGTCGAAGTTGACCAGTTAGCCTGGGAAATGACGGCGGCGGTGCCGCCTTGAGCCGATTGCATTCCGCGCAGGGGCACAGCGTGGGAGAGACCGGGCTACTTGTCAGAACCATGGGGCCGTGGTCGGCCATCAGGTATGACCAGAATCGGGGCGTCGCCTTTTCCTGTGAGAGACTTGGCTCCCGGTCGTCCGTGATGAGACAAGTCGGCTGTGTGAACGCCGGTGAAGGATTCTTAGCGCGCGGGGTCGGGCACGTTGGAGTTTCCCGGGGATTACTCGGCGGCGCTCCCGATCCCTCATTCGGCTCGCAGCGCTTTCATCGGCTCTACGCCTGCTGCCCGCCGGGCCGGCAAAGCGGCCGCCACCAGCGCCACCGCTGCCAGCACTGCCGTCGTGACCCCGATCACCAGCGGATTGTAGGGGGTGATCCCATAAAGTTGCGAGGCCATCAGGCGCCCGGCCAGGAGCGCCGTCGGAATCCCGATCAGCAGCCCCGCACCCACCTGCACGAAGGCCCCGCGCAGCACCATCCAATGCACGTCCAGCCGGTTCGCGCCCAATGCCATCCGGATGCCGATCTCACTCGTGCGTTGGGCTACCGCGTAGGCCATCACGCCGTAGAGTCCAATCGCCGCCAGCGCCAGCGCCAGCACCCCGAACAGCGACGTCAGCTGCACGATCATGTTCTGCTGGCTGAATGCGAGCTGCACCTGCTGCGGGAAACCGTGGAAGCGCTCGACCATCAGGTTTGGACCAAGGTCCGCCAGCCGGGTGCGTATCTGCGACTCCAGGTCCGGCACCGTCCCGTGTGTCTCGATTTCGAGCGTTGGCATGTAGTGGCTATTCGTCAAAGCCAGCGCGTTAGCCGCTGCATCGGCCGTCGTTGGCGGCGGCGCCACCCATTGTCCTGACGGCAGGAAATACATAGGACGTGCGTTTTCCTGCAAATCCCCCGGCGGCCAATACTGCGCCTCCTCAACCACGCCCACGATTGTGTACATCGCCGGATGCGCCGCGTCCCAGTCCCCAAAATGCGCGCCGATCGGATTCTGCCCGTGCAGGTACCGATTGACGAACCTCTGGTCCACAATCGCCACCGGCTGCGCCGTCCGGTCATCGCTCTCCGCAAACGCGCGCCCTTCGAGTACTTTGGTCCCGATCGTCGCAAAATAGCTCGGACTCACGCGCATCCAGGACGCCAGATTCACAGCCGATCCGGGCGGCGGTGCCGGCTGCCCTTCGACATACACGTCCGTGCTGTAGTTGTTCCCGTCCATGGGACTCCACAGCGACCACGCCACGCTTTGCACTCCCGACACTGCCGAGAGCGACTGGCCCAGCTTGCGATAGAAGTCATCCAGTTGTTCCGGCTGCAGCCCCGCCGTCGCCGAATTGAACTGCACGATCGTGCGGTTCGTGGTATCGAAACCGAAATGCTGATGTTCCAGTTTTTGCAAGCTCAGGATCAGCAGTCCGGCCGCGCACAGCAGCACCACTGACACGCCTGCTTGCGCCACCACCAGTACCCTCTGAGCCAGCGTCTCGTGCCGTCCCGTCGACCGGTTCACCCCACGCAGGGCCTCGATCGGATCGGCATGTGCTGCCAGCCACGCCGGCGCCACGCCGAACAGCAGCCCGGTCAGCAGCGATACCGCGAACGCAAAACCCAGCACCGGCAGCGAGGCGCTCGCGCTGATGCTCACCGGATCGCTCTGGAACGCCAGATGCAAAATCAGCTTGGCGCCGCCCCACGCCACCTCCAGCCCGGCCACGCCGCCCATGGCCGCCAGCAGCAGGCACTCCACCAGCGCGTCCCACACCAGCTTCGACCGCGGCGCTCCCAGCGCCGTGCGGACGGCGATCTGCATCCGTCGCGTCGCCGACCGTGCCAGCATCAGGTTCGCCAGATTCGCGCAAGCAATCAGCAACACGAAGCATGACGCCCACATCAGCAGGTGCAGGTCGCTCTTGTACTGCTCCTGCATCCGCTGTACGCCCCCTGCGCCCGGCGTCAACCGCAGATACTGCCGTGGAATCAGCGGCCGCTCGGCCGCCGGCAGCTTGCTCAGAGGGCTTTGCAGGTACGCCTGCAGCCCCACCTGCATCCGCGCCTGCACGGACGCGACGCTGGCGCCGGGCGCGAGACGGCCGATCAGGTTCAGCCACTGCTGGTCGCCTTGCTCGAGCAGATCGGCTTGCCGCGGCCAGATCGCCCTCACCAGATGCAGCGGCAGCCAGAACGAAGGCGGCGTCGGGCTCAGCCGCTCGCTGTAGAAACCCGGCGGCGCGACTCCCACCACCGTGACCGACTGTCCGTTGATCTGCCAGCTCGATCCCACCACCGAGGGATCCCGCCCCATCTGCTCGACCCACGTCTGGAAGCTCACCACTGCCGCCGGAGCCCCACCGCTCACGTCGTCGTTTGGCTCCAGCAGACGCCCCGCATAGGCTGCGAGACCCAGCACATCAAACGAATTCCCGGAAACGAACTCCCCGTAAAACGGCCGCGCCGGATTGTCGCTCCCCGCGCGCCGTACCGCCATCTCCCGGTCGGTGGCC
>JASHQD010000111.1 GCA_030037755.1 Terriglobia bacterium | reverse complement strand
AGGCCTTGCTGCGCGATCCGAACAACGTCACGATCCGCGCGCGACTGGTAGAGGCGCAGGCTCGGATCAGGCAGCACACGAAGGTCGCGCTGAGCATTCCCGGCGAACCGGTCGAGTAAAAGTCGGTGGCCGGTTGGCGGATGCCGGTTTTCGTGCCGTTCGTCGATCGTTGACGCGTCGACGATCAACGAACCGAGATCTACGATTTATCAGGTCTCAAAGGAACCAACGAACCACCAACCGGCAACCGACAACCAGGAACGGACAACCGATACTCAGCCGCGTCCGAGGATCAGCTTGGCGATCGTCTGGAGCTGCATGAACGACGTTCCTTCGTAAATCTTGCCGATTTTCGAGTCGCGCAAATACTTCTCCATCGGATAATCCCGCGTGAATCCGTAGCCGCCGTAGACCTCCAGCGCTTCGCTCGCCACCCGCTCGGCCACCTGCGAGCAGAAGTACTTGGCCATGGCCGCTTCCTTCACATAGGAGCGGCCGGCGTCTTTCAGGCGCGCGGCGTTGTAGGTCATCAGGCGCGCCGCTTCCACGTCGGTCGCCAGTCGCGCGATCTGAAATTGAATGGCCTGGAAATCCGCGATCGGCTTGCCGAATTGCTTCCGTTCCTGGGCGTAGTCGAGCGCATAATCCAGGGCGCCCTGAGCCACGCCGAGCATCTGCGCGCCGATCCCGATGCGGCCCTCGTTCAGCGTCTCGATCGCTACCTTGTAGCCCTTGCCCACCTCGCCGAGGACGTTCGCTTTGGGCACGCGGCAGTCCTCGAGGATCAGCTCGCAGGTGGACGACGCGCGGATGCCGAGCTTATCCTCCTTCTTGCCGACGCTGAAGCCCCGCGAGTGCCGATCGACGAGAAACGCCGTGATGCCGCGATGTCCGAGCTCGCGATTGATCGTAGCGAAGAGCACGAAGATGCCGGCCTCCTTGGCGTTCGTGATCCAAAGCTTGCGTCCGTTAAGAACGTAGTCGCTCCCATCCTCGCGCGCGCGCGTCTCCAGCGCGAAAGCATCGCTGCCGGAGCCGGGCTCCGACAGGGCATAGGCGCCCACCGTGTCCGCGGCCAGGCGCCGCAAAAACGCGCTCTTCTGCGACTCGTTGCCCCAGCGCATGACGGCGTTCGAGACCAGCGTATTTTGCACGTCAACCACCACACCGGCAGAGGCATCCACGCGCGAGAACTCCTCGATTGCAAGCACCGCCATGAAAAACGATCCGCCGCTGCCGCCGTAAGCCTCGGGGATGTGCATGCCCATGTAGCCCTCGGCAAAGAACTTGTCGATGAGATCGCGGCGAAAGAGGCCCTCGCGGTCCATCTCCTCCACATGCGGCTTGATCTCTTTCTGAGCAAATTCACGCGCCGATCGTTGGAAGATCTGTTCTTCTTCGCTGAGGAAAGTCAGGGGCGTCGTTGATGAAATGGGAGCGGCGGCAGTTTCGGGCATGGAACACCTCGGTTGTCGGTTGCCGGTCGTCGGTTGTCGGTGCTCGGTTGTTGGTTTCCTCTTGCAACTTAGAAGATCGTGGTTCGTAGATCGTGGACCTGCCTGTCGACGATCAACGATCTTCGATCCACGACCCACGAGCGGCACCGAAAACCGGCAACCGGGAACCAGCAACCAACCACAGACGACTGACAACCAACATGCTACATTGTATCTTCCTTGAGTCGTTGATCGGCGTCAACGATCAAAGATCCACGAACGGCACCGAGCGCCGGCAACCGACAACCGACCAGCCATGAAAGAAGTAACCATCAGCACGGACGGCGCCTGCATCGGCAATCCCGGCCCCGGCGGATGGGCCTGCATCCTGCGCTACAACGATCACAAGAGAGAGCTGTTCGGCTCGAATCCTCATACGACCAACAACCGCATGGAGCTGACGGCGGCCATCGAAGGGCTGAAGGCACTCAAGCATCCGTGCCAAGTGGCCCTCTACACGGACTCGCAATACCTCAAGCGCGGCATCACCGAGTGGATCAGCGGCTGGAAGGCCCGGGGCTGGATGCGTCGCGAGAAAGGCGGCGGGCTCAAAGCCGTCCTGAATCGCGACCTATGGACCGAACTCGATCGCCTGGTGCAGACCCATCATATCGACTGGGCCTGGGTGAAGGGCCACGCCACCGATCCTGATAACATCCGTTGCGATGAACTCGCGCAGCGAGCCGCGCGCGAGCAGATCTCGTCACGTTCCGGCGCGAATCCATGCTAGCATGGGCTCGATGGATAACCCTACCAGCACGGGCGTTTTGGACGACCTTCTTGAGCCTCTCAGCCGCTGCCTCGATGCTGAATCGGCACGACGCGTGGCCGAATTCCATATCGATCCGGCAACACAAGCCCGAATAGATAGTCTCGCCGAAGGAGCTAACGAAGGCGTCCTCAGTGACGAGGAACAAGCCGAGTATGAGGCCTTCGTGAATGCCGCCGACCTGATCTCCATTCTCAAGTTTAAGGCCCGACGGCAACTAAGCACGAACGGCGATTAGCAATGGACGCGGCAACGCGGGAGTTCGTCCGCCGACGGGCAGCCGATCGTTGCGAGTACTGCTTGCTTCAACAGAAGCACAGCGACTTGGCCCACCACATCGAGCACATCGTCGCCAGGCGGAATGGCGGGACAGACCACTCCAGCAATCTCGCCTCGGCGGTTCAGCTTCTGACTGCCGACTGTTAACTGTCGACTGTCGACTTGACCTACATCGCCACCCGCGTCCCTTCCACGCCTTTGTCGGTGGCCAGCTCCAGATAGAAGAGTATCCGGCCGCAGCTTTCGCAAGTGTGAAGGGCGTCGGAAGTGCGGATCTCGTTATAGAACTGCGGGCGCAGTCTCACGTGGCAGCCGCTGCAGGATGCGTCAATGACCGGGACCACGGCCGTGCCGCGCGATTTGCGCGCGCGCTCGTAGAGCCGCACCGTACTTGACGAGAGGGCCGCGACCAGCGTCTGGCGCCGTTCTTCCAGGCTGCCGCGCTCGGCCAGATCCTTGGCACGCTCGGCTTCAAGGTCCTTGATCTCCGCCGCCACGCGCGAGCGTTCGCTATCCAGACGCGCGGCCGCGTCATGGACGTAGCTTTCGAGCTGCTCGGCTTCAGCCATTTCGTCAAGAATCCGGTCCTCGATCGAGCGAATCTTCGCCTCTTCGCCCTCGATCTCGTGGACCATCGCCTTATACGCCTCGTTGGTCTTCACCTCGTAGAGCTGGTCCTTGTGCTTCGAGATCTTGGCGCGGACCATCTGCACTTCCGCGTCCATGTCCCGGCGCTCTTTCTGATTCTCCGCCAGGCGCTTCTTTCGCTCTTCGTAGGCGTGCAGGAATTGGTTCAACTGGTCTTGAATTTGTTTGATTTGTGCAGGGATGGCGTCAATCCGCGCCGTAAGGACGCCGATCGATTGATCGACATCCTGGAGTTCTCTCACCGTCTGAAGATCGGGGTGCAAAGTCGCTCCTGTCTCCTTGCCTGCGGGCGCGGGCTGTAAGATTCGCTCTTCATGTGATTGAATCCTATTCTGGCACAGGGAGCGCCGGGTTTCAATCGGTCGGAGCAGTTGACAGTCAACAGTCGACAGTTGACAGTGGCGGTTCCGAGATGCTGTCTGATTTTCGGGACCGCAAAGCTTATCGATAATAGTGCAGCGGAAATGCCGACTCTCCCCTGTCGACTGTTAACTGTCGACTGTCGACTTGCTGTCGACTGTCAACTTTTGCTGTGATAGCCTGTACCACAAGACCATGGGATCACAGCCCGTTTATGACGTGATCGTGGTGGGTTCCGGCGCAGCCGGAGGTATCGCTTCGTACGTGCTCGCCACGCAAGGCCTGAAGGTGCTGTGTCTCGAAGCCGGCCGGATGATCGATCCTG
>JASHQD010000110.1 GCA_030037755.1 Terriglobia bacterium | reverse complement strand
ATACCGTCCGCGGGCACGACGCGGGACCAGTTCCGAGACGTAGGTGTCAATCACGACCATTTCCGCGCCGATGCCGGTGCCGGCCAGTATCCGCGCCGCCAGCAGAACGCGCGGGTTCGGCGCGAGCGCGCCCGCGAAGGTGAAGACGGAATAGATCAGCAGCATCACGATGAACGCCGGGCGGCGACCGAACGAATCGCTGCCCGCACCCAGCACAATCGTGCCCGCGAACATGCCGAGAAATCCCGCGGCGATCAGGTCAGTGAACTGGGTCAGGGTAAGGAAGTGCGAGCTTTGAAGCGCCGCGCCCAGGTACGCCATCATGAAGATGTCGAAGACGTCAAACCAGCATCCCAGCGAAACCAGAACGATAAAGCGCCGATGAAAGCGGCCGAGCGGCAGGCGCTCGAGACGCGCCGCGGCGCTTTCGGTCGCAATGGCGGGCTCACTCCTCATGATCCGAGCGAGCTATGGTATCGCATTCAAAAGCAGTCGCCGTTGGAATCTCGCGGAAGGGGGTGTTCTCGAAAGAGTCGGGCACGGCGCAGACCTCGCAATCGCGAACCTTGTCCGCGTATGGTTCTGCGGAAAGTCGGCGCCGTGCGGAATCGCAATTACCTCACTTCAACTGCAGCACAAACACGTCCGACCTGCACGTGTAGGGCGAGATCGTCCCGTTGCTCCCGCCGGAACTAGAGCCCAGAGTGCAGCCCCAATCGGACGTGGTCAGGTACCACTTGCCATCCTCGCTCACCGAACCGATTGCGTCCAGCGCGTTGAACGTCGCGCTGGGACTCTCAGTATTGTAGTGCCGCGCAAACCTGTAGACGGTCCCCGTTCCATTGGTCGCAAATCCGTCGATTTCGTTTCCCCAGGCGAGGGTGGGAACCTCGGCATTGCTTATGCTTGCGACGAGCACAGCGGCGGTGTCAGACGAATTGTCGTTTGACCAGCTCAGGTGGCAGTCCCACACCGGTTCTTGCGGCCATCCCGGCGGCGTGCCCGGGCCGTTTTTCCAGAGTTCCGACATTTCCGCGACATTCGAGACCGGCGCGATGGTCATGCACTGCGGATAGAGACAACCCAGGCTGCTCTGGTAGCCGTTGTTCGTCAGGTATTTGCTGTATCCAATGGCTTGATGTCCGGTCGTCGCCGTGGTCGCTACCTGGTCGGTTCCCGGCTGCCACATATACATGGTTTCATCGGATTCGCAACTGTTGATACAGTTCTCGCGGGTGATCCGAATCCACCCACCGGGCCCCATGCGCGCATTGTGGATGTAGTACAGGTCGGGATTGCTCTCACTGCCGGTCATCTTCACCGGGCCGGCGTCCGTCTCGCCGGTGGCCGTATCGTACCAATGACAGCCGCCGGACTTGCTGTACGACAGCACGTAGATGCCGGTGCCCTGATCTCCTGAAACGCTGACGGCCGTCGCAAAGCTGCTGTCATCGGCCGAGACGGAGACATCGTCAGTCCAGACCGTGTGGCCGTCGATTTTCGACGCGATCGAGGAGCAGTTCTGGAAATTGTAGACGGTCACCGCGCTCGGCGGCGTCGATGACGCCAGGTTATAGCTGACGATTACAGGCGTCGAAGCGTTCCATGGGCCGGTGTTCTGCATGGCGTACATCAGCCCGGTCGTTGTCCGGCTGAACTCCGGAGTTCCAGACGGAAGTTCGATTCCGTTCGTGGACGGATACTGGCTCACAAACATTCGCGTAGCCTGCATGGTTGTCGGATTCCAGGTAAACGGTATCACGGAGGCGTTCTGCGACTGGATCACGATGTAGTTGTCGGAAATATCCATCAGCGTCTGTTCGGCGCTGCCGCTGGCGGCCGTAATGTATCCGGCGCCCTTTAACGAGCCCGTCGTGTTGTAGTCCGTGAGTCTCGTCATCCACTCGTTGCTGAGAGGCTCCTGAAACTTCGTGTTTGCGCCCGTCAGACCCCCGGCGTTAGGAACGCTGAAGGTAGGAGTGTTGGCGAAGTCGGTGCGCGCGCAGGGATTGGGAAAATAGCCGCATCCGGAAGACTTGGTATTCGATGGACTCGTGGTGTAGGCCGCGGATAAATGGGGATAAGGGGAAGTCCCGCAAGCCCCGAGGAATGCGCAGACCAAAGCTAGAAGTGCGACTTGTTTCATCTGTCTCCTTTCCGCTCGCAGTGGAGACAAGGGAGAAATAGGTGTGTCCTTGGAGGACAGACAAGCTCCCCGCCTCATCGCCCCCCGCCCGCGCGATGTGGTGCCCTTCACGTCGCGAATTGCCGGCGGAGCGTGGAAAAGGAGGGAATTAGGCTCCGCCCGCAGAAGCCGTGTTGCCGGCGGCGCCCCAGGAACGCCGCCTTCAGGTCTGTCTAATAGACCGATTCAAGCAGAGGGATCGTGAATCATCAAGCTGTCTTTAAGTGAAGCATCGATGTTCCACGCGTAATCTCGGTGTAACCTGCCCCCGCCAGGATTCCGGGCGGTGCGCCCGCCGCGGTTACTGCACCCTGGCAACGACCAGCGTCATGTCATCGTGCTGCGGCGCACCGGCGACGAACTGTTCGATCTCGGTGAGGATCAACTTCTGCAAATCGGCCGCGGAAAGCTGCAGGTTCTGTGCGACCAGTTGCTGCAGCCGTTCTTCGCCGAACTCCTCATCGCGGCTGTTCATGGCCTCCGAGATGCCGTCGGTGTAAACCACCAGCACATCGCCGGGCCGTAGCTTGACCCCGGCCTGCTCGTACGCTGCCCGCGGCAGGAGCCCGATGACCGTACCGGTCGATTCCAGCCGCAGGACCTCAACCGGCGCGCTCGCCGCAGCGGGTTGCGGGCGCCGGAAGAGCATCGGCGGATTATGCCCCGCGTTCACGTAGCTAAGGGTTCGATCGTGGTCCTCATACAAGCCGTAAAAGAAAGTTGCGTACTTGCTGCTGTCGGTTGAGCCGTAGAGCAAGCGGTTCACGTCGCTGATCAGCGCGCTCACGTCGTGCCCGCGAAGGGGAGCATGGCTGCGCAGCAGAGCCTGAAGGCTTGCCATCAGCAGCGCGGCCGCGATCCCCTTGCCGGAGATGTCGCCAAGCGCGACGCCGAGACTCTCCGGGCTGATGGCGAGGAAATCGTAGTAGTCGCCGCCTACCCCGCGCGCCGGCTGGCAGACGCCGGAATAATCGAGCGTCGCGAGCGGCGGCAGGGTCTGAGGAAAAAGCTGCTGCTGCACGGTTTGCGCGATCTCCAGTTCGCGCTGCAGCTTCTGCTGCTCGATGACCTGTCCGAAAAGGCGCGCGTTTTCGAGCGCAATCGCTGTCTGATCGGCGACGTTTTGCAGCAGTTCCTTGTCCTCGCGCGAATAAGGCTCTTCCGAGAGCTTTTCACCCAGGCTGAAGAACCCGGTAACGCCGTCCGCGGTGGCGAGTGGAATAATCAGCCGCGTATTCAACCGTTCCAGCAACAGCCGTTCCTGGTAGAGAGCTCCCGACCGCGAATCGGTGCGTGCCAGCGCATTCGCCCACGATTTAGGATCGTCCAGGTAGACTTCGAGCGGCTCCGGCTCGGCGTCCGCGAACGACTTGAGACAGCGGGAAATAAAAGCGCCGCCCGGCAGGACCGGCATTTCGGAACTGACGGCCGTGGCAAGCGCGGTGGAGGGCTCGCGGGACGCTCGCCGCAGCGCGCAGCAGCGATAATCGTTGGCTTCGCCGAGCACCAGGCGCGTTCCGGCAGGCAGAATGCTTGCACCGCCATTCGGCTCAATGCCGATTCCTGTGGCAGACTCCGCGGCGGGCGCGGGTTGCAGCTGCGCGCCGAGAAGAAAGACCGCCACCTGATCCGCGTGCAAGGCCCTGCTCATCTGGTCGGCGACGGTTTCGATGAGCCGGCCGGGTTCCGCGGCAAGCTGGCGCACAGCGCGGCTCAGGTCCCGGAGCACGTGCTGAGCGTTATAGGCGTCGCGGAAAAAGCGGCGGTCAATGGCCTGCATGGCGCGCCGGTTCAGCCGGCGAAGCAGCATGCCGACCACGACCGCCACGATCATCACGTAAATCGTGAGTTCGAATAACGTGACGTGGGTGAAGAAACGGCTGAAGAACCAGTTCGAGAACAGCGTGAGCAACACGAAAATCACGCCGATCTGCACCAGGCGAAATCCTCGTGCCACCAGCGCGTATTGCAGGCCGCGGCGCAGGAACACCTTGATTCCGAACACGCGATGCTTGACGACGACGTAGAAGAACGAGAGCGGGAAAAGCGCGGCCGCCGCGACCGCCAGCACCCAGAACCACACGGGCAAACGCTCTTCGCCCACGCTCAGAAGAACGGCCAGCGGAATCAGCCCAACCAGGCCGGTCAGCAGGATGCCGAGCCGGCGCTTCTCATCGCGGCCCTGCGACTGAAGAATGTTCAACAGCAGCGAGAGGAATCCGAACCCGAGCATGGTCCACAGCACGAAGCGCAGAACGGGGTCGATGAAGTTGGCGCCCATCAGCGTCTGGGTCGCAAAAGACTCCCGGAATATCGAGCTCGCAACCGCGTCGTACAGGAATGAGGCTGTTGCGAGTACGAGCAGGGCGCGCTTGAGCCACGGAACGGTGCGTTCGAGAGGCGACGGCGATGGGAACAATAGAAAGAAGCGCAGGATCAGGTAAGGGGTGAAGTAGAGGCCGGCGACGCGCACGATGAGCCACACGTCCCGGATGACCGGCCGATACGTAGTCCCGAACAGCGTGGTAAACGCAAGCAGCAGCAGGCCGGCGATCAGGGCGTTCGGATCGTCGGGCTTGGCCAGTCCGATCACCAGCGCGGTCACAATGGCGATCAGCGGGATGAGGTCGCGCGCCGCAACGCGAATGGCGAGGAACTTCCAAGGGACGCCTTGGTGCGGGATCGGCGCCATCGCGAGCCGCAGCGTTTCGACGGCCGTTGACCCGCCACCGTTGATTCCGCCCCGCTCGATCACCAGGGTCCAGGGTTGCTGATTGCTGACCGCGCGAAGCGCCCAGTCTCCGTCCATGCGGCCGCGGATCGCGCCCCCTTGGCCGCTGGAGTTGTACATCGCCACGATGCGATCGCCCGGTTTGAGTCCGGCCTGGAAGGCCGGCGTCGGGCTTGCGGAATCACGGTTCTTTTCAAGCACCTTTGCAATCGCCAGATGCTCGCCCGTGATGGTGGTCTCGATGCCGGCTGCCGTCCAGCTGATCTGTTGCGTCTGCTCCTCGATGTCGAGGACCCGGAAGATCACCACGATCGCAGTGAACGCCAGCAGAAGCCAGATTCGCTTGTTCTTAAGCACGAAACCTCGCAGCCGAAATCGTACACCAGCGTGTTGCCGGCCACCCACCGCAAGCAGCCGGAGGCAAAGACAAGGGGGACGGTCCGTCTCAGAGCCCCGATGCCGCTATAGTTGCACCAGCGCCCGGTACGTATCCGGACGCCGATCCCGGAAAAACTGCCAGGTGGCGCGGACCTCCTGAATCAGGTCCAGGTTCAGATCGGCGACCACCAATTCGTCGTGGTCGCGGCTCGCCTGCGCCACGATCTGCCCGCGCGGATCGCAGAAGTAGCTCTGCCCGTAAAACTCGCCAATTTCCCATGGTTTCTCGCGCCCGACGCGGTTGATGGCGCCCACGAAATAGCCGTTGGCCACGGCGTGCGCCGGCTGCTCCAGCTTCCAGAGGTATTCCGAAAGACCCGCGACGGTTGCCGACGGGTTGAAGACGATCTGGGCGCCGTTCAGCCCCAGCGCGCGCGCTCCTTCGGGAAAATGACGGTCGTAGCAGATATAGACGCCGATCTTGGCATAGCGCGTCTCAAACACGGGATAACCCAGATTGCCGGGCGTGAAATAGAACTTCTCCCAGAACCCGGGATAGCAGTGCGGGATGTGCTGCTTGCGGTATTTCCCGAGGTAGCGCCCGTCGGCGTCTATCACCGCCGCGGTGTTGAAATACAGGCCCGTGATCTCCTCTTCGTAAACGGGCACCACCATGGCGCAGCGGTGCTTCTTCGCAAGCTTCGCCATCTGCTGGGTGGTCGGACCCTCAGGGACGCGCTCCGTCAATTCGTACCAGCGAGTCTTCTGCTCGGCGCAGAAGTACGGACCGTAGAATAGCTCCTGCAGGCACAGGATCTGCACCTTCTCGCGCGCCGCCTGCCCGATCAAGCGGACGTGCTTCGCGATCATCGCCTTGCGAATGGCCGGGAGCGGCATTTCGTCCGGCGAGAACTCGCAACTCGCTTGAATCAGCCCGCAGCGCACGGTATTGGGCATCAGGGTTTCTCCTTCAGCGGCGGCGTGTCAGTTCGTCAGTACGTCAGTTTGTCAGTTCCATGTCCTTCGAACGGCCAGAGTAAATTGATCAACGCCGAACCGATTCCCAGCCGTACTGATACACTGACGTACTGACACGCTGACGTACTGATACACTGACCTACTGACGAACTGACGTACTCTATGATCGAAAAGTTCATACGCGAGGCGCTCGACCTCTCGCTGGAAAATGTGCGTTCCGGGCGCGGCGGGCCCTTCGGAGCCGTGGTGGTCCGCGGCGACACAATCATCGGCCGCGGCGCCAATAGCGTCACGGCCGGCAACGATCCCACGGCGCACGCCGAAATCGTGTCGATTCGCATGGCGTGCCAGGCGCTCGGCTCCTTCCAGTTGCACGACTGCGACCTGTATGCATCGTGCGAGCCTTGCCCGATGTGCCTGGGCGCGATCTACTGGGCGCGGCTGCGGTGCTACTATTATGCCAACACCCGAGCGGATGCCACCCGTGCCGGCTTCGATGATTCCCACATCTACGACGAGATCTCGAGACCCGCAGAACTCCGTTCGGTGCCCGGCTCGCGCGTCGTTCTCACCGATGCCGCACAGGCGCTCGACGAGTGGATCCGTTCGACTAGTAAGCTGGTCTATTAATCGCTCGACCGCTCGTGAATCGAAATTCGAAATTCGAAAAGCGAAATTCGAAACTCGAATTTCGGCCTTCCCGTCGTCGCGGCCCGTTCGAAGTGCAATCAAACCCGGATGGACCAGTCCTTCACCGCTCCCGGCTGGACCCACTTCTGAATTCCGCGGATTTGGTTGTGTGTCCAGTAGTCTTCCCAGTCGATTTTCTCGGGCGCCCACGGCAGCCGCTCGCGATCTTCAGGGCTGATGAGCGTGTAGGCGCCACGGATGTTCTCGCACTCGAAAACGTAGCGGTTGTGAAGCACGAACGGCAGATATTGCTCGAGCGTCTGCTCCCGAAAGCTCGACTGCAAACCGAAGGCGCGAAGCGCGGCGCTCCAGCCCGCAAGGCGCTGGTGTCCGGGCAGGCTCAGCGCTTCAAGCACGCTGCGTGAGCGCGCGATGAATTGCTGCACGCGTTCGATCCGCCGCTCCTGCCGCGCGCGGCTGGCGCGCGCCTCGGCAGCCGAAACGAATCGCGGCCCGCCGGGAAGCGGAGGGCCGGCAACCAGGCGCTGGACGATCGGACGGCTGGCGCGACGACTGTCGCCGTTCGATTCGATCCGTCGAGCCTCGTCGTGCAGCAGGCGCACCAGCGGTTCCAGGTGAATCGGGTTCACGTCGGCGCTTGCCAGCTGGTAAACGGGCTCATGCTGTCCATGCACGAGCAAGGCGCCGGTGACCAGAATGGCCGCGGCGACCTCGTCGACCGGCACCACTTCCAGGGGAGCGTCGCGGCGCATCGGCCATTCTTTCATTCCCCCGAGAGCCATCAGGACCAGGGGTGCGGCGGTGCGTCCGCCCTCGATCCAGCCGGGAAACGGGAAGGAAAGCGAGCTCTCGATGATCGCCGGACGCACAATGGTCCATGGAACCTGGGATTCTGCGGCGAGCACCTGCTCGCCGAGGCTTTTGGAGTAGGTGTAGGTGTTGACCCAGCCCCAGTGCTCGGCGCGCTGGCGTCCGAGAGCCGTGAGCCGCTGAGCGAGTTCGCGCGGCCGGCGGCGCGTCACTTCGCCGAGATCGCCATTCACTCCCGCGGAACGGTA
>JASHQD010000109.1 GCA_030037755.1 Terriglobia bacterium | reverse complement strand
CCCGGTACGACAGAATCCGTGCTGATTCCAGCGTTGGAAGCGGCGCGCGGACGGCGCGCGGGCGCTGACTTCGCGGTCTGCTATAACCCCGAATTCATGCGCGAAGGCAGCGCGGTAGCCGATTTCCTGGAGCCTCCATGCACGATTCTCGGATCGCACAGTACCGCTGACCTTGCCGAGGTCCGCGAACTCTACCGCGACACGCCGGGGCAGCTGTTCGAGGTCTGCGTCACGGTGGCCGAGATGGCGAAGTACGTGTCCAACGCATTTCACGCGGTCAAGGTGGCTTTCGCCAATGAGATCGGTACCCTCGCGAAGCACCTGCAAGTGGATACGGACGCGGTGACGAGGATCTTCACGTCCGATACCCGTCTCAACATTTCGCCAGCGTATCTGTCGCCGGGCTTCGCGTTCGGCGGTTCCTGCTTACCCAAGGACCTGCGCGCGCTTACCCATCGCGCCCGGGATCTCGACTTGAACTTGCCGCTGCTTGGCTCGATCCTGGCAAGCAACTCCGGGCACATCGAGCGCACCGTCGAGTCGATCCTTGCCACGGGCAAGAAGAAGGTCGCCATGCTCGGCCTGAGCTTCAAGGCCGGCACGGACGATCTGCGCGAGAGCCCGCACGTTCGGCTCGCCGAGCGCCTGATCGGCGCCGGATGCCAGTTGTGGGTCTGGGATCCCCACGTGACACTCGGCCAGATTGCGGGATCGAACCGCGATTACATCGAGCAGGTGATTCCTCACATCGGCTCTCTGATCGCGCCGCAACTCGAGGACGTGGTCCGGCCGGCCGAGGTTGTGATCGTCGGCACGCGTTCCGCGGACACGGAGAAGTTGCGGGCGTGCCTGGGACCGCAGCACACGGTGATCGACCTGGTAAACCTGAATCCGGCGAACCGTCCCGAGGGTGGGTGGAGCTACCAAGGCGTCTGCTGGTGATCTTTGGATTTCAGGCGTCCCTGCCCGCCTCGCCGGGGTCCGCCGGGCTGTCGGATGGACAAGGGTTCGACCCCCCGGTCGGGCTCTTACAAACGGACAGCAACTCATCCTCTCGCATGTATTTTTTACACTTTTGGACCTAAGTTGCTGAAATCATTCAGAAAATAAATTTTCTCACTTTTCTCACTTTTCCCCACTGTCCCAAAAACAGGGAGTACACTCTTTTCAGGTTCTGACGAACACGCGCCTGTACCGAGGCGACTAGCCTAGCCAGGAAACGTGTGTTCGGCCGGCCGGACCCTTGGGGGACGGACGGAGACGAAGGTGAGACATGCCGATGGATGCAACACATGGGTAGTTAAGAACGCCGAGGCTGCCGGCGGACGGCGGCTTTGGCACCGAGGACGCTCAAGGTTTCTGATTTCATCGCTGATCCTGTGGTGGGGCCTGGCTCCGGCTGCGGTTCAGGCGTTGGGGCCAGCGCCGCCGCCCCCCGCACTCCTGCCTCCGCACTTCCTGATCAAATATCAGCCCGGCGCGGAGTTCCGGGCGGTTCCGGCCGCGCAGACTGCGCCCCTCGTGGATATCAACTCGATCTCGTTGCGCGCCTACGACCCTCTGAACAACTGGTTGCGGATCGAGGCCAGTGCCGGTCAGGCAGGTGTGCACACGCCCAAGGACGCCAACCAGGTGTTCACCTCCGTATTTGATTCATCCAACAACGCTCTACACGTTACCTGCATCTCGGGTTGCGGCGGCGTGTTTGGAACCGACATAACCGCCATCGACAGCTCGCACCAAAAGGTTGTGGGATTCTACGGGATTCCACTCTCGTCAGCGACGCCGTCGAATGGGCAGGTTTACCAGTACAACGCAGCCCAGAACCAGTGGACGCTCGGCAACATCAACGGACTTCCGCAGAATGGCGTCAATAACGATTTCCTCGGCTGGACGGGGACCGCCTGGGCTGCGATGATCGTGAACTTTACGAATCTGACGGGGACGGCGAGTCCCGCGCAGTTGCCGGGAGCGACCACCTCGGCGGTGGGGGCGCTTCAGCTCGCGGCGGATATCGGCGGACAGGCAACGGCGCCCTGGGTCACATCCACACACCTCACGTCACCGTTGCCGGTCGCACAGGGCGGTACCGGTCTCGCATTGCCCGGGCAGAGCGGGCAGTGCTTGAGTGCCTCGGGGTCCAGCCTGTCTTGGACCAACTGCCTGCCGAATCCCATGAACACCACCCTTCACGTGGACGGCAAAGCATTCACCTCGGTCACGCAGGCGGAATCGACTCTCACTCCCGGGTCGGCCGCGACAATCTACGACGACATCTGCGGCGACACTTTTTCCGCCGACCCCTTTAACACTTCGAATCCCGTTTATCTCCGGCTGATTCTGGCGCGGTGCTCCCAGCCCTACGTGTTGAACGCGCCCATGAAGGTCGGTACCCTGCAGCAGCTTATCGGATCGGGCGGCGGAGTATCCGGAACAGCCGTCGGCGGCACGTTAATCCAGAAGGGCTCAGGATTCCCCGCCGCGGTGACCGCCGCGCCGGCGGCTGCGCAGGTTTCCGCGACGACTACAGGATGCACGGCGTATCCAGCCGCGGGCACGTATTACGCAAAGGTCACTTACGGCAACGCGGCGGGAGAAACGCCCCCCTCGGCGGAGTCGTCCGGGGTGGCCCTGAACGGCACCTCGCAATGCCTGCTGATCAATTCACCCTCGGCGAGCTCGGGCGCCACGCAATATCGCGTTTATGCGGCCAACGCCAGCGGTGCGGAGACTTACCAGAGCACGTCCAATCTCGGACTGAGCGTCACGCTGAGCGTAGTCTCGACCGCGGGGAATGCGCCAGCCGCGGTCAATTCCACGGGCGCGTTGATCACCTTGGGATCGGGGATTCCCGGGTCGGGCGCCGCAGCTTATCAGGCGCGCGTGGAGAATCTGAGCATCGACTGTCAAGGGGGACCGCAATCCATCGCGGTCCTTAACGCTCTGGCGCAGGAAGGCAGCGGAGCCTTCAGTGTGGACGCCCGAAACTGCGCCGGCCCCGGTGCCTTCGTCGCCGAAGGCTACAACGGAGGAACGGGCGCCAACAACAGCGCATTCGAGCATGTCACCGTCAGCGACGCCACGACAGCGACCTGCGGCACCGGCTCGTCTGCCTGTAACCCTACGTATTGCGTTCTCGTGGACGGCGTGAACAGCCTGCGTCACGTACAAAACCTCACCTGCACTCCAAACAGCGGCATTACCGTGGCTGGAGTCGAGGTGAAAGGGGCCGCCCCCTCAAGCGGGCCGTCGTCGCAAGGCACCGCCGTCCGCGACATTCACTGCGAGGGGCAGGCGGGCACCTTCAATTACTGCGTCGAGGGCATCGGCGCCCAGCTCGCCGTGGAGCACCTGACCACGTCAGCCGGGACCCTCTACTCCGTCCACCTGGATGCGAACAGCGTCGATTCGACGGTGGCGGACATTCTGCCGTATACGGGCTCGCACTACGCGCTGCTCGACAGCTTGAACGGCTACACTTCGCCCGCGGGCCAGCGGATCGGCTTCTACGCGGTGGGAAGCGCCGCCGGACAATTCGTCAGCAACGACGCTGCAATCTCCGCCGGCAAGTTCTATGCGGCGCCGGCGGCAGCTTCGGGCCCGGCGACGTACCGGTCTCTTGCTGCCGGGGACTTGGGCCTCAGTACGCAGGGAGATCTGCTGACCGTGAACAGCGGCGGATCCCTCACGCGCCTGGGAGCGGGATCGAATGGCCAATGCCTGAGCGTCAGCGGCGGCACTCTCGCGTGGACTTCAGGTTGCGGCGGCAGTGGGAGCGGCACGGTCAATTCCGGGTCGCAGTATCAATTCACCTGGTACGCCGCCAACGGCAGTGCGGTCAGCGGCAGTTCGCGGTTGACCGAAAACAGCGGCGGAACGGCCATGACGTACAGCGGTACAAG
>JASHQD010000108.1 GCA_030037755.1 Terriglobia bacterium | reverse complement strand
GGCTAGCAGCCCGTGGTAGTAAGGCTGATTTTCACGGTAGCGGGACCGGGGCCGTCTGCGCCTTCCGACCATCTGAACCGCGGGCCCATACTCTCACTCGAGATTGGCGAGCCCAGAGCTCGAGCCCAGAGTCCCGTTAGCAGTCGCAATAAGGCCAAAAAAAGGTCCGGACCATACCCTTGCCATCCCCGCGGGGTTCCTTTACCGCTTATTTTCCGCATGACCAGCCCCAAATTGAACGCCGCTCCCTGCACCAGCAACCGTTTGAGGATATTCGGGTGATGCCGCAAGTGCAGGCGTCGCATCCCACCGGTTTCGTACAGGTGGGCAAAGCTCCGTTCCAGTTTCTCGCCCCGTTGCCGCAGTAACCGCTTGCCCCGCTCCCCGTGAATCCGCCGCCGGTTGGAGTACACCGCCGCTTGTTCTTCCGCCTTGCCCTCCCAGCGCCGCCGCCCTCGCTCCGGCTCCGAGCAGTAACTGCGAACTTCCCACCCCGCCAACTTCACCAGCACTTCGTTGCTGTGATAGCCCTTGTCCAGCACTATTTCCTGCGGCCCTTCCGGATTCACGCCCGCCTCCGGTGCCGCGCTCGCTACCGTCGCAATCTGTTCACCCGCTTCACACACGGTCTCGCCTACCGTCGCCGTGTCCCCCGCATCGCCGGGCGCCAGATTCACCGCCACCACCGCCCCGCTGGTCAAATCCACCGCGTGCTCCACCTTGTGCGCCAGGTGCGTCCGCCCATCTTTCATCTTCGTGATGCGCGCATCGGGATCGTGCGGATGCTCCCATTCTTCATTCGACCCTTTGTGCGCCCGCTTCCGATCCAGACGCGCTAAATCTTCCCGCGTCGGCGTCGCGATGCCCGATTCCTGCGCCAGCCGCTTCAGAAACTCCTGATACCCTTCCCCGGTCTCCCGCCTCACGATTGTTCGCATGGCCGCGTTCGCTTCCAGCGTCGTGGCATCGATTCCCAGTGTCTGCCCCTTCAGCAGTCCCTTCTCCGCCAGCAACCGCAGCACCCAGGTGAACACCTCCCGGTGCGTCTCCAGATCGATCAAGCGCCGCGTCCGCGAGATCGTGGAATGGTCCGGCGGTGCGTCGTTCAACCGCAAGCCCAGAAACCGTCGCAGCGCCAGCGAATCCTGCGCCCGCCAGGCGATCCCTCGCTCCGAGTCGAGCCCTTCGAAATAGCCGATCAACAGCAGCCGGAAATACACCCCCGGGATCAGGCTCGGCCGCCCCCGCTTCTCTTCCTTATAGAATCGCTGGCAGCGCTCTTCGACAAACTCGTCGAAGCCGCTCGCCTCCAGCAACTGGTTCAAGCGTTGATAGAACGGATGCCCCGCACCCTTCGCCAGGGCCTCGCGCGGCACCCATAACTCTTCCTGTTGCTCTTGATCCTTCCGTCGTCCCATCGCCATGGCTGCATTCTACACGCATCGCTTCCCAATTCAGCCCCGCGTCACTAGGAAAATTCACTGTCTCGCCAGTTTTTACCACGGGCTGCTAGCCATTGCCTCAGTAGCCCGTGGGCTCATTCACGGGCACGTCAGTCGACGCACCCCACTGCTTGATGACCCACTGGCCGTTGCTCGATTGCAGGATGTACCAGGTCGCGGTCGAGGGACGCCAGATGGCGATGTCGGTCTTCTCGTCGCCATCGTAGTCCTTGGCCACAGGAATGTCGCCGTTCTGGCCGAACGGTGTGGTGATAATGCTGCCGGTGCTCGACTCGATCGTGTACCACGTGCCGTTCGACGGCCTGAAGACCGTGTAGTCGGCCCTCATATCACCGTCGTAGTCGCCCGGCACCGGGATATCGCCGCTTTTGCCCCAGACCTGATTCACGCTCAGGCCTGTGCTGCTGTCGATCAGGTACCAAGTGCCGCTCGAAGGCCGCCAGACGGCATAGTCGGTCTTGCCGTCGCCATCGTAGTCGGCGGGAACCGGAATGTCGCCGCTGATACCAAGGGGCTGGCTGACGGTCTTGCCCGTACTGCTGAGCAACACCCACCAGGTCCCGGTCGACGGCCGCCAGATGGCGTAGTCGGTCTTGCCATCGCCGTCGTAATCGCCGGGTACGGGAATATCGCCGCTCATACCAAAGGGCTGGGTGACGATCTTACCCGTGCTGCTGAGCAACACCCACCAGGTCCCCGTCGAGGGACGGAAGATGGCGTAATCGGTCTTCCCGTCGCCATCGTAGTCACCCGGCACGATGATATCGCCACTTAGACCCCACAATTGCTGGGTATACAGCCCCGTACTGCTGTCGATCACCCACCAGGTTCCGGTGGAAGGCCGCCAGACGGCCATGTCCGTTTTGCGATCGCCGTCGAAGTTGGCGATGTGCCTGTCACGTCGAATTACCGAGGCTAGATGCGTGGCTGGAATGTCTCCGGTCGCTCCCCACTGGGTCGTGGATTCGCCGCCGCTCGAATAGGTCACATACCAGGTGGCATTCGAGGGCCGAAAGACCGCGTAGTCGGCCTTGCCGTCGTTGTTGTAGTCGCCGACCACCGGAATATCTCCCAGGATGCCCCACTGCTGCTCGACCATCTTGCCCGTGCTGCTCAGCATGATGTACCAGGTCCCGTTTGAGGGCCGCCAGACGGCGTAATCCGTCATTCCGTCGCCGTCGTAGTCGCTTTCGACCGGAATATCGCCGGGTATGCCCCACGGCTGTGTGAGTGTCCCCCCGCCGCTGAGCGACACGTACCACGTTCCCGTGCTTGGCCGCCAGGTCGCGAAGTCAGCCTTGCCGTCACCGTCGTAGTCGCCGATCACCGGTACGTCGCTCACGGCGCCCCACTGCTTGATGATGTCAGGGCCGCCGCCGCTCGGAATGACGTAAAAGGTGGCATTCGACGGCCGCCAGATAGCAAAATCGGTTTTGCCATCGCCGTCGTAATCGGACGCTACAGGGATATCGCCCGAGACGCCCCACTGCTGCATGATCATCTTGCCGGTGCTGCTCAGGATGATGTACCACGTGCCGTTCGATGGCCGCCACAAGCCGTAGTCGGACTTGCCATCGCCGTCGAAATCGCCCGTCACGGGAAGGTCGCCCGGCAAGCCCTCCAGGACGGTTTTCACCGGTGCGCCGCTGGCCGGCTTGACGTACCAGGTGGTGGTATCCGGCCGCCAAAGGGTCAGGTCACCGGCCGCGCCCCCGTCGAAGTTCGTCGTCAGGCCCATCGCCGTAACCGGCGGCCGGACACGGAAATTGACGTTGCTCGTCAGCGTGCCGCTGGACGTCACCACCTCGATCTTTCCCGTGGTGGCCCCGGCCGGGACGGTCACGACGATCTCCGAGTCGGACGCGATTTCGAATGTCGCCGGGGTACCGTTGAAAGTGACGCTCGTGGCGCTGCTGAGGTCGGTCCCCAGGATGTCGACGGTTGAGCCCACTAGCCCGAAGGAGGGCAAAGTGGTCACAAACGGACCCAGCCCGTTCGTCAGGCTGAAGATGGCGCCCCAGCCAATTGACCCGCCCCCGGTGGTCGTCCCATAGAATGTTCCACTTGTGGCCTGCAGCAGAGGGCTCTCGGGGTTTGCGCCGTTGCCGCCTCCCGATACGACACCAAAGCTGTAAAGCGTGGTCAGTGTGCCCCCCGTAGTGATTTCGAAGACCGTGCCGGAGTTGTTAGTCGACCCACTGTACGTTGTCCCGTAGAGGTTTCCGTCGCTCGCTTGGATCAGCGGGTCATAAGGGGAATTGCCATCCGTGCCGCCGGTAAAGGTGTGAAGCAAGGTCACTGTGCCGGTCGGAGTCATCTGAAGGACGGTTCCGTCATCGTCGCCGCCGCCCGAGGTAACTGTCAGGTAGAGATTTCCGTTGGTCGCTTGAACGAACCCCGCATAGGGCTGGTCGCCGTAGCCGCAGTTTTGGGAACAGGAGGGGTTGGAGAGCGCGATCATCGGACCTCTGGGGTTCATTTCGAAGGTCGTGCCCTTAGTCTCCTGGGGTCCGCCGCTCTTGGTCGTCCCGTAGAAGTTTCCATCGGTACCTTGGACCAAGGCGTCGTAAGGGTTGGCGCCGTCTGCGCAGCCGGCCAGTGAGCAGAAGTTGTAAAGCGTGGTCAAGGTCCCGGCCGGCGTGATTTTGAACACCATCCCGTCGCCGGCGGCCCCGCCAAAGGTCGTTGTCCCGTAGAAGTTTCCGTCGGTGCCTTGAACCAGGCCGCCGTAAGGTTCTTCGCCGTCGGTGCAGTCTGACATTTGGCAAAAGCTGTGGAGCGTGGTGAGCGTGCCGCCCGGAGTGATCTTGAAAACCGTGCCGCCGCTTTGATTACCTCCATAGCTACCGCCGTAGACGGTTGTGCCGTAGAAGTTCCCGTCGGTGCCCAGCGTCAGGCCCGCATACGGGACGGCGCCGTCGGCGCAGTTCGTCAAAGAGCAAAAGCTGTACAGGTTGGTGAGCGCGCCGACCGGTGTGATCATGAAGACGGTGCCGCAGCCGCCGTCGCAGGTGGTTGACCCGCCGGCCTCGGCGGTTCCATAGAAATTTCCATCCAGACCTTGCACCAGCCCGGCGTAGGGTCTGGCGCCGTGGGTGGTTGGGGGTTCGCAGTAGCTTTCCAGATAGCAAAAGCTATAGAGCAATGTGAGATCTGTCTGGGCCCGCAATGGCATTGCCGCCGCGCAGCAGACCAGGCACAGAACACCGATCCTGTGCCACCACGCTGTCTGCAGCGCCGTTCGTGAGACAATCTTGCAACTTGTCCGCTCTGCCTCGTTCATGGTAATCCTTCCTCGCTTTCTTGCCTGTTTGAGGTGGGTCGCAACTTCCTCCGGGAGGGCGACTCTTTGCTCACCAGCGTTGTCTGCTGCTATCCGCTACACCGAAGACTCGCGTCGTGGGCGACAACCTCAGTCTCAAAGAAAAGGGAACGTGACACCCCATGGGCCGGTCGCGCTTCCGCTCTGGATGCGCCGTAGCAGGCCTCAACCCACAGGGTTCCTCCGGGCCAGGCTACGGTCGAGTGAATTGAAGATTGCGTACCGAAGCGGCCGATGCCGCCGCAGGGCACAGGGCTGCGTGGCTGAGGTTCCGGACCTCAGCAGTTGCGCCAGAACAGACGGGCATCGCCTCGCCTTTCACGTAATGTGGCTGCTGTTACAAGGTGAGTTTGTGTCGGAGGGGATTGGGGGATCAGTGATGCAGATTACGTTTGATGGTGACCGCGCTA
>JASHQD010000107.1 GCA_030037755.1 Terriglobia bacterium | reverse complement strand
CACCAGGCCAACCAGCGGATCACGGACGCGGTCCGCGAGCGGCTGGACGTGCCCGAGGAGAAGGTCTATTCCAACATCGCGCGCGTCGGAAACACGTCGTCGGCGTCGATTCCGATCTGCCTCGACGAATGCGTCCGCAGCGGGCGCGTGAAGAAGGGCGACTTGATCCTGATGGCCGCGTTCGGCGCCGGCGTCACGTGGGGCGGAGTACTCATGCGATGGTAGCCTACGGAAGGATGAAGTCTGAAGCATGAAATATGAAGTGAAACGACCTCCCTCGCGGAACTGATCTTCATACTTCAGACTTCAGACTTCAGACTTCATACTTTCAGCCTTTAGCCCTCGATTCCCATGCCCAAGATCGCATTCCTCTTTCCCGGTCAAGGCTCACAATTCCCAGGCATGGGACGCGATTTGGCGGAGAATTTCCCCGTTGCGCGCCAGGTCTTCGACGAAGCCGATCGCGCGCTCGGATTTCCGCTATCAAAGCTCTGCTTCGAAGGCCCTGCGGAAAATCTGCAGCTCACCGCGAACACTCAGCCCGCGATTCTGACTGCCTCGGCAGCGGCCGCAGCGGTCCTCGCCGAAAAGGGCATCACTCCTGCCTTCGTCGCCGGGCACAGCCTGGGCGAGTATTCGGCGCTGGTCGCGGCGCGATCGATCACGCTCGACGCAGCCGCCGAGATCGTGCGCAAACGCGGCCAGTACATGCAGGACGCCGTGCCAGTCGGAGTGGGCGCGATGGCCGCACTTCTCGGCATGGAACCGGCGGCTGTGGATGCAGTCTGCGCCGAAGCCGCGCAGGGCGAAGTGGTTTCGGCCGCCAATCTGAATTCGCCGGGCCAGATCGTCATTGCCGGGAGCGCCAGCGCTGTGCAAAGAGCGGTCGATCTCGCCAAGACGCGCGGCGCCAGGCGCGCCATCATGCTGAACGTCAGCGCACCCTTCCATTGCGCGCTGATGCAGCCGGCCGCGGACCGGCTCGCCGTCGATCTGGATGCCGCGAACTTCCGCGATCCTTCCGTGCCTCTCGTGAACAATGCCGATGCCCAGATCGTGCGTTCTGCCGATGCGGTGCGCGACGGGCTGAAGAGCCAGGTCACCTCGCCCGTGCGCTGGGCTGAGTCGATGAGCCGATTGCTTGCTGAAGGTGTAGACTTGTTCGTCGAAGTCGGCCCGGGCAAAGTGCTCTCGGGCCTGATGCGGCAGATCAGCCGCGATGCGCGCTGCCTTCACGTGGAGGACAGCGCATCACTCGGCGAAGCCCTGGCTGCGATCGGTTGAAATCTCCGCACTGCAAGCACTCCTGTAAGAGCCTTGAGCCGCACAAGCGAGGTGAACATGGCGACATCTACCGTCACGACCAGCCGGCCCGCGGGCACTCGCCGGCGCAATCCTCTCGCGCGCGTATTACTTTGGGTCCTCGCGCTGATCGTCCTCATCCTGCTCGTCACGGCGCTTTGGTCCCGATGGCGTGTGCGGGCTGCTCTGCCTCAACTGGACGGCACGGCTCAAGTGAGAGGATTGGCCGCACCGGTCGACGTGTTGCGCGATGCGCGCGGCGTGCCGCATCTGCGCGCGCAGTCGCTTGACGATCTTTACTTCGCCCAGGGCTATGTGACCGCGCAGGATCGCTTATGGCAGATGGACCTCAGCCGGCGTCTCGCGGAAGGCGAGCTGGCCGAGATTTTCGGACGCAAGTTGATCGAGCGCGACGTCGAGAGTCGCAAGCTCGGATTCCGCCTGGCCGCCGAGCGCAGTGTGGACGATCTGCCTCCTGACGTTCGTCATCTGCTCTCATCCTATGCGCAGGGGGTGAACGCGTTCATTGAGTCGCATCGCGATCGATTGCCGATCGAGTTCGTGATCTTGGGTTACAAGCCGCGGCCATGGCGCGAATACGATTCGATTGCGGTCGCGCTGAACATGGCCAAGATGCTGAACACCTCGTGGCCCGCCGACCTCGAACGCGAGCAGGTCCGCGCGCGGCTCAGTCCGGAACTGTACGCCGATCTGTTCCCGCAGGATTCGCCGCTCGAGCATCCGGTTGCCGAGCCGGTGGCGGGTCCGGCACACGCCGTGCCACCGCAGGATGCCCGTTCGACCCCAACTTCTGCGCAGCCCGGCGATCTCGCGAAGTCTGGCGCCGGCCTCGATCCGACCCTTGACGCGCTCGACTCGACCAGCGCCGACGACCTCGTGCTGGGCAGCAACAACTGGGTGGTCAGCGGCGCGCACACCGCGTCCGGCAAGCCGCTGCTTTCGAACGATCCGCACATCGCGCACAGCGTGCCCAGCGTCTGGTACATGATCCATCTCGAAGCGCCGGACATGGACGTCTCAGGCGTCAGCCTGCCCGGTGCGCCCACGGTGATCATCGGGCACAATCAGCGCATCGCGTGGGGCATGACCAACACCGGTCCAGACGTGCAGGACCTTTACGTCGAGCAGTTCAATCCCGCCAATCCACACCAGTACCTTCACAACGGCCAGTGGGTGGATGCCGACGTGCGCGACGAAGTAATCAAGGTCCGCGGTTCAGGCGACGATCACCTGATGGTGCGCGTGACGCGGCACGGCCCGATCATCTGGCAGTCAGGCGGACGCTCGCTCGCGCTCTCGTGGACAGCGCTCCAGCCGGGCGCGCTGCAGTTTCCCTTCGTCGCCATCAATCAGGCGCAGAACTGGCAGGACTTCACCAAGGCGATCCGCGGCTTCACCGGGCCCGAGCAGAACATGGTCTATGCGGACGTGGACGGCAACATCGGCTACTACGCTCCGGCCTGGGTGCCGATTCGACGCAGCGGCGACGGCTCCGTGCCTGAGCCCGGCGCAACCGACGACTACGATTGGACCGGCTACGTTCCCTTCGAAGACCTCCCGCACGCCTACAATCCGGCGAGCGGCATCATTGCTACTGCCAACAGCCGCGTGATTCCGCTCGGCTATCCGTACTATTTCACCGATGCCTTCGCCGCGCCGTTTCGCACCGCCCGCATCTTCGATCTTCTCGAGGCGGGTACGCCGGGACGGCAGTGTGGTTCGGCGCAACCGGCCGCTGCCGGACCCTCCGGCGCGGGACAGAATCCGGCGCCGCAGCGAGCGTGTTTCACGGTCGACGACATGCTGAAGATCGACATGGACATTCATCCGCTCGACGACGCCTGGCTGGCGCCGGCGCTGGTGCGCGCCGCGGCCGCCCATCCGCCCGACTCCGATGCCGCGCGCAAGTCAATCGATCTCCTCCAGCACTGGAGCGGCGAAGCGGCGGCCGATTCGCCCGTACCCCTGATCTGCCACGACACCATGATCGCGCTGCGCGAGCGCATCCTGCAGCCGAAAGTCGGTGATGAACTGGCGCGCAGCAATTGGTCGCTCAGCACGATTTTCGTGGAGAAAGTCGTCGATCAGAAGCTGGCGCGCTGGCTGCCGGCCGGCGACGCCGATTTCGACGCCACGCTGATGGCGAGCCTCGACGAGGGCCTGCGGCGCATCGAGCAACGGGTCAAGGGCACAGATCCGGCGGCGTGGCGCTGGGGCGATACGATCCCGCTCACCTTCCATCATCCGCTCGACGTGCTGCCGATCGTCGGGCGCTTCTTCGACGTCGGGCCGTTTCCGCAGAAAGGCACCGCCAATTCGGTCAAGGCAACAACGCCGGGCGCCGGACCTTCGATGCGGATGGTGGTGGATTTTTCGGACCTCGACAACTCGGTGAACAACCTGACGGTCGGCGAGTCAGGCGAGGTGTCAAGCCCAAATTACGCGGACCAATTCCAGGCGTGGTACACGGGTCACAGCTTTCCGATGGCGTTCAGCGATGCGGCAGTAGAACGCGCCACCGTCCACAGGCTGAGGCTTGAGCCGGAGAGTGGTAAATAGTGAATGGCGAATGGTGAATGGCCAGGGAGTCTTGGTCAGGAAAAAGCAAAGGCTTCATTCACTGCCGGATTGAATGAGGTCCGCGTAAACAGCTAACATGCAGCTATGCAGAACGCGGCGATCAGCCTGGCGCGAGATTTAGACTTGCAGGCCGAGTCTGCCATTGAGAGGCTTCTGGGCCGATCGTTGGGAGACGACGAGCAAGTGAGCGTTCACACCTTCCGGCATCACGAAGCCCCCGAGGGCGAAGCTCGCGTGGAGGCTGCCCGCCGTCTTGAAGAACACCTTGACGTGATGGCCCGCAAAGTCAAGGACGTCTCACAAAGCGAGATGGAATCTGCCATTGACGAGGCGCTCGCCGAGGTTCGGCCCCGGCGGTGGCAATCCATGCGGGTTGCCCGGGACATCGACGAAGCCCTCAATCGCGCCTTCCTCCACAGCCTCGCCAAAGTTTTGAAAGTCGCCTCCGAGCCGGCATGACAAGTTTCCGCTTGGATTCTCTCGCCGAAGACGCGGTGATACAATCGGATCGGTAACCAAAGAAGGGGCCGTGCCTTTACGTCTTTCCGATATCATCTGGAATGAGACATTCGTCAACAAGATTGAAGAAAAACATGACGTTGCGACCGGCGAAGTCGAGGAAGTTCTCTTTTCGTGCCCGCACGTCCGGCGCGCGCAAAAGGGCAAGGTGAAGGGCGAACACCTCTACGCGGCGTACGGGCGAACGCCGCGAGGGCGGTACCTGGTGGTATTCTTTATACACAAGCCGCGGGGTGCGGCGCTGCCGATCTCAGCTCGTGATATGACTCGCGCTGAGCGGAGATACTTCGATGCGCAAAAAGAAGCCTGTTGACCCCATCCCGGCAGAGTTCGCAAGCTACCAGGAAGCCGCCGAGTTCTGGGATAGCCACGACACGACGGACTACCCGGAGGCCTTCCGCACCGTGCGCGCGGTCGCGCAACTACGGAATCGCCGGTTCGAGATACCGATTGACGCCGACGTGGCCAAGGCGCTTGAGACGCGCGCGCTCAAGGCCGGCGTAACCATGGGCCATCTCGCCAGTAATCTGCTCCGGCAGCGCTTGAGGAATCACGCTTGAGCGTTGCACAGAGGTCCTGAAACTGCCACCCGTCTCTCGCCTCTTGTCTCGCTGCTACTCGCCACTGATTTTTCGCCGATGTGTATTTTCGCGAGGTTGAGAAGTTCTTGCGGGAAAGGGCAGTTCAAGCCTCAAGCGATGTAGAAATGCTTGACGTGCTCCGTAGCGCGAACCAAAAGCACATCACGCAACGTGAAACCCCCGAGTCTCCGCCGCGCTAAAGGCAGACGGTTCGGTCGGCCGATGCGTTCCCCGGATTTCGACCTCCGCGGGTAGCGCAGACGCATGACTGCGACCGGGCAATTCGCATCGCGGGTGGCCACGACATCGCATTTTATGTCGTGGCCACCACGACTCAAAACCCAGAATACCTCTGCTGCACGCCACCGCGCCCTCGATTGTGCCATCTCACGGCTCCGGGTCACTGTTCAGGACGAATCTGTCTTCACGATCATCGAACGACAGGTGATGACAGAGCCTGAGCGACGGGGAAAACGTGGCCGGTCACCGACAACCATCTCTGCGAGGATTTCGACAGTGCACTTCCGTGACCTCGCAGGCATTTTCTCAAGCGACTTCCAGCCGTTTCACTTTAATCCGGTCGCGACGGACTTGGGCAAGGTCGTACTGGGCCTGTTGCACAAGCCAGCCTTCTTCTGTTCCTCCGAAAACTTTCGCCAGCCTCACGGCCATTTCCGGGGAAATCCCGCGCTTGCCGTTCACCAGTTCCGAAAGCGTGTTGCGGGTGACGCCTAAAGCGTCGGCTGCGTTCGTGATCGTCAGGCCCAAGGGGTCAATGCACTGGCGCA
>JASHQD010000106.1 GCA_030037755.1 Terriglobia bacterium | reverse complement strand
CGTCCGTGCCAATCGTATAGGTCCCGGTGAACGAGATGTCGAGGGACACGCCGCTAGGTCCGTTCACATCTTCAATGCCGTTCGTCAGATTGCCTTTCCCATCGGCCGTAAAGCTCCCGGCCTCGAGCAGAGTAGTGTTCGAGGTCTGACCGTTCACTTGAAAGGTGTACGACCCGTTGAGCGTGGCGGCGCTGGGCGCGATGGTGACGGTCGCCGAGGCGGTCACTGAAGAATCGGTCTCGGATACGGCCGTCACCGTGACGGTCTGGCCCGGAGGCGGGATCGCAGGAGCTGTATAAAGTCCCTTGCTCGAGATCGTCCCGATGGAGGCGCCGCCCCCGTCGATCCCGTTCACCTGCCAGTTGACCATCGTCGCGCCGCCGTTCGCCAGAAACTGCTCTGTGCTATCCGCAGGCACGGTTGGGGCCGTCGGCGTCACATTGAGGGACGGCGCGGTGGTGATCGTGACCGTCGCCATGCCGTTGGCCACCGTATTTGCCTGGGAGACGGCTGTGACGGTGATCGTCGCGGGATTCGGCACCTGCGCCGGCGCCGTGTAAAGCCCCGCATCCGTGATCGTGCCCACCGTCGAGTTACCGCCGGCAATGGTATTCACCTGCCACGTCACGGCCGTATTCGTCGCGCCGGTCACTGTGGCGGCAAACTGCTCGTTCGTCCCGACCTGAACGGTGGCCATCGACGGCGTAACCATGACGTTGATCGAGCCGTGGGTGCATGCCAGCATGAAGCAGCTAAGAATCAGCAGCGATGGAAGCCTGTTTGTCATCTGGACTCCGTAGACCAGTATGACGCGCCAACCGGGGACTGGGTAGCCCAAAGTTCGGTTGTGCCCGCGCGCGAAACACGTGAACTCGATCTTAGCCCCGGCCCTCACAGGAGCTCTTCAATGATGGGCACGGCGCCCATTGATGTATACTGGCGCGGCATTGGGCGACCACCGACAACCCGATGAAACCAACCTTGATCGAAGGACTTTCTCGATGCGAATCGTTCTGCTTGCCGTCACATTGAGCCTCCTGATGTGGGTCGTACTGACGTTCGCCCAGGATCGGGGCGCCGCCCCCGCCGCGCAGCCGGATCCGGCCGCCGCAGCTGCCGCCCGCGCGGCCTTCATTCGCGAAACGTACACCAAGTTCGACTACAAGATCCCCATGCGCGACGGTGTGAAGCTCTTCACATCGGTTTATATCCCCAAAGACGTCTTTACCGACGGGGCCACCTACCCGATCATGATGCAGCGGACCGGCTACAGCATCCCGCCTTACGGTATCGATCATTACCCCGCCAACTTGGGACCATCGGAACTGTTCGCGCGCGAGAAATTCATCTTCGTGTACCAGGACGTGCGTGGCCGCTACATGAGCGAGGGCGACTTTGTCACCATCCGCCCGGAGAAGGCGGTGAAGAACGGACCGCAAGACACCGACGAGAGCACCGACACCTATGACACGATCGACTGGCTGCTGAAACACGTCCCTGGCAATACGGGCAAAGTGGGAGTCTGGGGGATCTCGCAGCCCGGATTCTACGCGACGGCCACCATGGTCGACGCGCATCCGGCGCTGGTGGCGGTCTCGCCGCAGGCTCCGGTGACCGACTACTACATGGGTGACGACGTCTACCACAACGGCGCATTCATGCTGGCACACCGGTTCAGCTTCTACATGAGCTTCCGGAATCGCGAGGGTGAGCCGAAGCCGCCGCAGCCTTCCCTGCCCTTCGACTACGGCACCCCCGACGGTTACGACTTTTATTTGAAACTGGGACCGTTGGCCAATGCCGATGAGAAGTACTTCAAGCACCAGCAGCCCATGTGGGACATGAATATCGGCCACCCCAACTACGATCAGGAGTGGCAAGGGCGGGCGATCTGGAAGTATCTCAAGAACGTCAAACCGGCGGTGATGCTGGTGGGCGGCTGGTACGATACCGAGGACCCGCAGGGATTCCTGCGGCAGTTTCATTTTATGGAGGAGAATACGCCGCCGGCCGTGATGCTGGTGGCCGGCCCTTGGAACCATGGCGGCTTCGCTTTCGGCGACGGCGATCGCCTGGGCAACGTCAACTTTGGCTCCAACACCGCAGCTTACTATCGCGAGCACATCGAACTGCCCTTCTTCCTTTACTACCTGAAAGGCAAGGGCGACGGCAAGTTCCCCAAGGCATGGGTGTTTCAAACCGGCGTGAACCAATGGCGTAAGTTCGGCGACTGGCCTCCACAAGAGACGAAGCCCACCGACTTGTTCCTTGACCAGGGAGGCCGTCTGACTTGGGACCGCCCCGCGCAGGCCGGCTTCGAAGGGTACGTCTCGGACCCCGGCAAGCCTGTCCCCTACGTCGGCAGGATCGTGCAGGGCATTCTCAACACCTATATGACCGAGGATCAGCGCTTCGCAGCCCAGCGCCCGGACGTGCTGGTGTTTGAGACGGAACCACTCGATCGCGACGTTTCGGTGTTCGGTCCGATGCAGGTGGATCTGAAAGTATCGACGTCCGGCACGGATTCGGATTTCGACGTGAAAGTGATCGACGTCTTCCCCGGCGATTATCCCGACTATAACAACCCGAGACCGCCGTCCGGCCCGGCGCCCTTTGGCCCGGCGTCGACGGGTTCCGTACCCATGGGTGGTTATGAAGAACTGATTCGCGGCGAACCCTTCCGCGGAAAATTCCGGAAGAGCTTCGAGAAGCCGGTCCCGTTCGTGCCGGGCCAGCCCGACCGGATTACCTTCCTGTTACCGGACGTCGCGCACACCTGGCGGCAAGGACACCGGATCATGGTTCAGGTCCAGAGCTCGTGGTTCCCGTTAACGGATCGGAATCCGCAGAAGTTCATCGAGATTCCGAAGGCGTCCGCGGCGGACTTTCAGGAAGCGACGGAGCGCGTTTATGTGGGCGGCGCGGACGGGTCGCGGATTCAGCTGCGAGTTGTCGAATAGGGACGACAGCGGCTTGGACGAATTACCGCCCGCTCCGAACCGTACCAGCTCCAAGGCGACCGCAGCCATAAGAGTTGCGACGTCCGGCGTATAATCGAGCCATGCCTATCGACTGGAAGGATCATGTCGTAAGCGATCCGGCGATTCTCCGGGGCAAGCCACATCTGAAGGGAACGCGCATCCCCGTCAGCCTGGTGCTGGGTTACCTCGCCGCCGGATCGTCGCCCGAGCAGATCATGGCGGAGTTCCCCGATCTCACTCTTGATCATGTCGCTGCCTGTCTCGACTATGCTCGCGACTTGGCCGAATTCGCTGTGGAGGCGTAGTGGCCCTGCGCTTCTTTGCGGATCATTGCGTCTCCAATCAAGTTATCAACGCGCTGCGGGTGCCGGACACGAAGTCCTGCGGTGAAAAGAATATATCCCAGCAGAATCGCCTGACGTGACGGTTATCGCCAGAGCCCAGGAACTCGGCGCGATCCTGCTGTCGCTCAACGGGGACTTTGCCGACATTGTCGCTTATCCGCCCGGGCGATTTGGCGGAATCGTGGGGTTACAGATTCGCGACCACCCTGAAGTCACACCTATTCTGCTCGATCGGCTCCTGCTCTACCTCGCTGCTCATCCGGATCAGCAACATTATCGAGGTAAGCTCTTCTTGGTTGAAGTCCATCGGCTCAGGGTAAGGGAGTGAGGCGATTCGAATGTACCAGAACGCATGAAACCGGTCCAAATAACGCCGAGTGAACCAGCCGCAACCTCGGGCGTCTCACACCGTAACAACCTCGTCGGACTACTGCGCTATAATCCCTGCCCCAGGGGGACGCAGAACGCGCTTCACGCGACTGCGGATCATCGACAAAAAGGAGTCATGCTTATGCCGCGCAGGATTCTCATGTTCGCGCTCTCGGCCGGAATAGTGTGGAGCGCAAGCCAGGCCATTCGCACTTATGCGCAGACCGGCCCCGACTGGCCACAGTGGGGACGCACCCCGCAGCATAACGGATACACTACGGCCGTGGGCCAAAGCCCCAACCAGCAATTGGCCAAGATCACCTTTGATCCGTTCGTAAGCCAGGAGCAGGCGGAAAGCGGCGGCGATCTCCTGGCCCATTACCAGGTACCGCTGATCGACGGCAACGACGTCTTTCTCGAGGTGAAGACGGGACACTACAAGTCCTGCGATCCACCGGGATCGGGCATGCCCTTCCCTTGCGGCCCGCAGGCATGGGACACGCAGACCTGGAACGAGCGCGCGTACACGTGGCAGAACGGCTCGCTCGTGGAGCTGTGGGATTTTCAGAGCGACTGGAAGCCTGAGCCGGACGGCGATGACTATTCGGGGCTCTACGGCTGGGAACCGGTATTTGAAGCAGCCATGGAGAGTGGATACGTCTTTGTTCCGGGCGCATCGGGCTCCGTCTACCAACTGAATGAGGCGGACGGCAGCATTGTCGCGCGTTATGCGCCCTTCGGCACCAAAGACCCGCATACCTTCGTCTCGGGGCCCCTCACTCTCGACAGCTCGGGCAATCTCTACTACAACGCCATCCGGCTAAACGGCACCAATCCGTGGACCAGCAACGTCGGAGGCGCGTGGCTGGTCAAGGTCAGCGCGCAAGGACAAATCCAGACGGTCAGTTACAGCACACTGGTGCCGGACGCACAAACCACGTGCCGGCAAGACCTTCCGTGCGGCTCCCAGCGTCCGGGGATCAACGTGGCGCCGGCCATATCGTCCGATGGCCAGACGATTTTCACCGCCAGCCGCGCTCAGTTCTTCGAGAACATCAATTATATGGTCGCGGTGAACTCCGATCTGACACCGCAATGGGACATCTCGATGAAGGGGTTGGTTGGCCCCGGCGTGCCCGTCTACCTGGTCGACCAGGCTTCCTCCACGCCGTCGGTAGCGCCGGACGGCAGCGTCCTTTTCGGCGTTACCGGGGACGACGGCGGCCGGGGCGCGCTGCTGAAATTCAGCGCGTCAGGCGAATACCTGGGCAACTTCAATTTCGGTTGGGACTCGACGCCCGCGATCTACCCGACCGGCGACACCTATTCCGTCATCGTCAAGGACAACTATTACTCGAATAACGGCCCCTATTACATCGCGGAGCTGGCCGCCGATCTTTCGACGACCGAATGGTTGTTTCAGAACATGACCTTTAACTCGGGACATCCCGACGGATACGAGTGGTGCGTAAACGCGCCCGCGGTCGACGCTAACGGAACCGTCTACGTCAACAGCGAGGACGGGAACGCTTACGTGATCAATCCGGATGGGACGGAGAAGGGTCAACTGTTCCTGCAATCGGCGATTGGCGCGGCTTACACTCCGATCGCGGTTGGATTCGATGGGAAGATCTACACCGAGAACGACGGCGACATGTTTGTGATCGGCAACTAGGCACAGCGGATCGCTGCGGCATGTGGCGCAAGCCACGCCGGGCAGCGGGGGCGGCTACGAAGGCCGCCCCTGTACCGGGCGATCCGCATTCACGCCTGCCCGGGAGCCTGCGCCACGGTTTCCAGCGTTACGCCGCAATGCGGACAAAAGCGGTCGCCAAGCCGGATTTCGCGCCGGCAGCTCGGGCAGCTCGGGCGCAGATTGCACTGGCAGCTCGGGCAGAAATTGAACTCGGCATTCACGAGACGCCCGCAGTGTGGGCATTCAAAAGGGAGCGGCTCCCGCA
>JASHQD010000105.1 GCA_030037755.1 Terriglobia bacterium | reverse complement strand
GTATCGACGTAGAGATGCCGCGACTCGATAGCCGGGTATCGCTTGCGCACGTCGGCGAACGCCCGCTGCCACAGGCCGTGCCCGAACGGCAGCGCATTGGCCTTGTCACTCATGCAGACCTTCTTCAATCCGTGCGCCTGCGCGTACTCGAAGGCGTAAACCAGGATGCGCTCCACGCCTTTGCGCGTGTTCACGTCTTCCTGCACGGCTATTTCGTCAGGCGTGTTCTTTTTGAACACGCCGCCCATGCCGACGTAGAGCCCTTCGGTGTTCTCGCGGAAGATCACGAAGTTCACGTCCTGCTCGGAGCGATTCTTCAGCGGACACAATCGCGCGTCGAGAAGCTTGACGGGGCGCTCGTTCACATAGAGATCGAGATTGAATCGCGTGCCGAGCAGGATATCAGCCGCGTGCTGGTTCGACGGCACTCGCGGATCACCCAGCGCGCCGATGAAAATCGCGGCGTACTCGCGCCGGAACATGTCGAATGCGCCTTCAGGCAGGCTGATCCCCTCGTGCAGATATTTCTCCGCGCCCCAATCGAATACCTGGTAATCGATCGAAAGATTGTGGCGCTTGATCAGGGCTTCGAGAGCCTTGATCGCCTCGGCCGTGACTTCGATGCCGATGCCGTCGCCGGGAATGAAAGCGATTCGCTGTGTGCCGAGAGCATTTCGTGTGTTCAAATTTGTTCTCGTATTGGGTTCCACGACCGACAGGTTATGGCAACTCTTCTAATAGGGGTTGGATTTTTGCGCGGGCTCGGGTGGCGATCTAGAATGATTCCATAGCCTCCTGCTTGTCGGCGGACTCCCCGGGATAGCGGAAATCCACTGCGGCGCGGCTGAGAAACCGGAGTTCTGCCGCAGGGAACGACCACTCCGCACAGACCGGCACCAGCAAACGGTCCAACTCTGCCAGGTCATGGGTACGGGGTGGCGTCACGTCCAAACGGATCAGCAAAGCCTTCAGGAGCTTTTCCACTGTCTGTTCGGCGTGGAAGCAAACGGCGTCGTAGTTGGGGGAGTCAGTCGCGTTCAGCTCCCGCTGAGCAGTGGCGTAGTCCCCTTCTGCTTTTGCGATCCACTCCTCAACGATGCCGCTCATAAAGGACCTTGCCGTGATCCAAAGCCTCTCGGATAAACGGATCACCCTCCGCGTAGCGGCGCGCCGTATCTTCAGGCTGCCGCGCCAGAAGGTCGATTGGAAACTCCGGCGCCACCCGGTTCAGAATTTCAACTGACTTGCGGAAGGCTCTCCCTTCAAAAGGCAGAATTACGAGAAGGTCTACATCCGAATCGGGGCGTGGTTCGCCGCGACCGTAAGACCCGAAGAGCACGATCCTCTCCGGGTCAAACTCCCGCACAATTCGTTCCGTCAATCTTACGATGTTGCTCTCATCTACCATTCTGTACTCTGCTGCGATTTCTTCCCGAGCAGCCACGCCAGACGTGCTTTTTAAGGGCGCTCCGTGGCAAGAACATCCTGCTCACGACCTTCGCGCTCGGTCAAGTATACCCCGAACAGAATCAGCGCTCCCCCCGCGATCGCCTGGCTCGTGATCCCTTCACCGAGCAGCCACACACCGAGCCCGGCAGCGATGACCGGCTGGAGATAGTTGAACGCGGCCACGCGCGACGCCGTCAGTTCGGTGAGTGCGAAGGCATAGATCAGATAAGCGAGCACGGACCCGCAGCCGACGATGAAGGCCATGCACCACCAGGCGTCCACGGGCAAGGCTTGCCAGCGCACGGCAAGCAACGCCCGCGCGCTTACGGGTAGCATCATGGTGGCGCCGAGCAGGAAGATAATCGCATTCAGGGTGACGGCATCGTAATCGTTGGCGACCTTTTTCAGCAAAATCGTGTAGTAGGCGAAGACTGCCGTGCCCAGAAGCATGATCACATCGCCGCTGACGGTCGCATCGCTGCCCGGCGTCGGCTTGTTTGTGGTGAGCACAACGACTCCGCCCAGCGAAATGGCGGCGCCCACGGACTTGAGCAGTGTCAGCGCTTCAAGACGCATGGCGCATGAGAGAATCAACACGATGACGGGACCCAGCGCGACGATCAATCCAGCGTGCGCGGCGGACGTCCGGCCGATACCCCCGATGAAAAAGATCTGATTGAGGGTGATCCCGAACAGCGCTGTAATTGCGAGATAGCCCAACTGACCGCGCGTGATTTTGAACGACGGGCGATTGCGCCAGAACGCAAAAAGGATCAGGAAGACTGCGGCTGCGCCCGTCACACGCACCTGCGCCAGGGCGATCGAGGGCATGCTGCGCAGCACCACTTTGCCGGCCACGATATTGCTGGCCCAGAAGAACGTGCCGACCAGCATCAGGAAGTGCATCAGGCCGTGTCGATGGTGATGCGGCGCTCCAGCGGCGCCCGGCGCCGGATTTCGCGTTGTGGTGGAACTTTGTGCGGGTCGCGCCGGCACGGGAGCCATGCTACTTGAACAACTCCTTCCGGACAGTGGCGCGTTCGATCCGCTCAAGGCTCGGCGCGTAGCCGAGACCCGGCGTCTGCGGCACGCGAATGGTTCCGCCTGGGCTTACCGTGACTTCCGGATCGATGATGTCCTCGCGCCAATATCGGCGGCTGGCCGATACATCGCCGGGCAGCGTAAAACCCGCCAGCGTGGACATGGCGATGTTGTGCGCGCGTCCGATGCCGCTCTCCAGCATCCCGCCGCACCACACGGGGATGTTCCGCGCCCGGCAGACGTCGTGCACCTGGCGGGCCGAGGTAAATCCTCCCACCCGGCCGAGCTTGATGTTGATGATCTTGCACGCGCCGGCGTCGATCGCTTTGCGCGCATCATGCGCGTTGTGAATCGATTCGTCCAGGCAGATCGCGGTTTGCAACTCGCGCTGCAACGCGGCGTGATCGATAATGTCGTTCCAGCCGAGCGGCTGCTCGATCATCAGCAGGTAAAATCGATCGAAGCTCTTCAAGTGCTCGAGATCGGCGAGCGAATAGGCGGAGTTCGCGTCCACTGAAAGCACAATGCGCGGGAAGCGCTCGCGCACGCGCTCCAGCACGTTCGCGTCCCAGCCGGGTTTGATTTTGATCTTGATGCGCTGGTATCCGGCGCTCGTCTCGGCCTCGATCTTGTTCAGAAGCTCCTCAATTGAATTTTGTATTCCGATCGAGACACCGCAAGGAATTTCCTCCAGCGTCCCGCCGATCAACTTCGAGAGCGGCATGCCTTTCTGCTGCGCTTCGATATCCCAAAGCGCGTTTTCGAGCGCTGCTTTTGCCATGTTGTGCCCGCGGATCGGCTTGAATCGCGAGGCGATTTCACTGGGTCCGGAGAGATCGCGTCCGAGCGTCCCCGGAATGAGGAAATCGCGCAGGATATGCCAGGCAGTTTCCGGGGTCTCGTAGTTGTAAAGCGGCGCTTCGCCGCACGTGACCTCGCCCCAGCCTGTCACGCCGTCGCACTCCGCCCTCACCAGCACGATGCGGCGCGTGGTCGTGCGTCCGAAGCTGGTCTCGAAGAA
>JASHQD010000010.1 GCA_030037755.1 Terriglobia bacterium | reverse complement strand
CGCGCGGCGCAAGACCGTTGCCCGAAGCGCTCGCAGCGATCGACGAAGCCGATCTGATCACGCTAGGTCCCGGATCGGTTTACACTTCGCTCATTCCGAACCTGCTGGTGCGCGGCGTAGCTGCGCGGCTGGCGCGCGCGCGGGCCGTCCGCGTCCTGGTGGTGAATCTGATGACGCAGCCGAACGAGACGCGCGATTTTACGGCGTCAGACCATCTCCGCGCCCTGCGCGAGCACGCTGGCGGGCGGCGGCTGATCGATTATGTGGTGGTGAACACCACGCCTGTGTCGCGCCGGCTGCTGAAACGCTACGCGGCCGAAGGCGCGGCGCCCGTCGTGAATGACCTCGACGCTATCCGGTCGCTGGGCGCCGAACCCGTCGAGGCGCGGCTGATGGAAGAAGGCGAAGTCGCGCGGCACGATCCGCATCTGCTGGCGAAGTTGCTGTTGAAACTCAAATCGCGGCGGACGAAACCGCGCGCTCGGGCACCGTCCGCCGATACACGCGGCGCCGGCGTCGGGCACGATTTCCATTGACAGCATCGGCGAGACCGCCGAGAGTATTTAGCTTTAACGCGCGGGATTATCGGCCCGCGTAGACTTCCACCATTGAGGTGTCCCGCATGGCCGTGAAATGCGATCGTTGGATCCGCCGGATGGCCCAGGAGCAGGCGATGATCACTCCATTTGCCGACAGCCAGGTCCGCGAAGGCGTGATCTCCTACGGAGTCTCGTCGTACGGTTACGATCTACGCGTGGCGGATGAGTTCAAGATCTTCACCAACGTGAACACCACCATCGTCGATCCGAAGCACTTCGACGCGCGGTCGCTCGTGGAATACAAAGGCGACGTTTGCATCGTGCCGCCGAATTCGTTTGCGCTGGCGCGTTCGGTGGAGTATTTCAAGATTCCCCGCAACGTGCTCACGGTTTGCGTCGGCAAATCGACGTACGCGCGCTGCGGGATCATTGTGAACGTCACGCCGCTCGAGCCAGAGTGGGAAGGATTCGTGACCCTCGAGATCTCGAACACCACACCGCTGCCCGCGCGCGTTTATTCCAACGAAGGCCTGTGCCAGATTGTGTTCTTCGAGGGAGACGAGGTCTGCGAGGTGTCTTACAAGGACAAAAAGGGAAAGTATCAGGCGCAGCAGGGCATTGTTTTGCCGAGAATCTAAACGCCGTAGTAGCCACGATACCAATCCACAAATCTGCCGATACCTTCCTCGATCGAGGTTTGCGGTGCGTAGCCGGTGTCGCGCACCAGTTCGTCGAGATTGGCGTAAGTAGCAGGCACATCACCAGGCTGCATCGGCAGCAGCGTCTTCTTAGCAGTCTTGCCGAGCTTTCGCTCGAGGATCTCGACGAATGTGCCCAGCTGTACGGGCCGGTGGCTAGCGATGTTGTAGACGCGATATGGAGCCGAACTCGTATCCGGCCGATCACCGCTCCAATCCAGGTCCGGCTGCGGAACCAGATCGAGCAGCGAGACAATCGCGTTTACCACGTCATCGATATAGGTGAAGTCGCGCTGCATGCGTCCCTGGTTGAATAGCTCGACGGGCTGATCCTCCAGAATGGCTCGCGTGAAGATGAAAAGAGCCATGTCCGGCCGGCCCCAGGGGCCATAAACGGTAAAGAATCGCAGGCCCGTGCAGGGCAAGCGAAACAGGTGAGCATAGGCATGCGCCATCAGCTCATTCGCCTTCTTGGTGGCGGCATAGAGGCTCAGCGGATGATCGACCGGGTCGCGCGTCGAGAATGGCATCCGCGTGTTGCCGCCGTACACCGAACTCGAGGACGCGAACAGCAGGTGCCGGACCCCGGAGTGCCGGCAGCCTTCCAGGACGTTCAGAAATCCGCTGAGGTTGGCATCGGCATACGCATGCGGATGCGTGAGTGAGTAGCGTACGCCCGCCTGCGCGGCGAGATGAACCACGATCGGGAATCCTTCGCGCGCGAAGAGGGCTTCCATTGCGGGCCGGTCGTTCAGGTCCATCTTCACGAAGCGGAAATGCCTGTTCTCGCCTTCGAGCAGCGCCAGCCGCGCGCGCTTCAGATTCACGTCGTAGTACTCATTCATTACGTCGAGACCCACCACCTCGTCGCCGCGTTCGATCAGGCGTCGGGTCAGGTGAAAGCCGATGAATCCGGCGCATCCTGTAACCAGCAATTTAGCCATTGGCGTAATTTAGCATGCTCAGGTGGAGTTCGACGGTTCGTGAGCCACTTGCGATAGAATCCAATTGAGGCCGCAAGCTTGTGACCGAGCGCGGCGCCCTGAAGAAGTGCTCATGTCTGCAGATATCGTCCGTTCACTGCGCCGCGTCACGTCGCCCGATCGCGTCCTTTCAAGTCCGGACGATTTGATGCTTTACGAGTACGACGCGCTCTCATCGCGGCGTGTTCCCGATGCGGTCGTCTTTCCGGAAACCACGGCCGAGGTGTCCGCGATCGTCAAGCTGGCAGCATCGGCAGGCCTTCCCGTCATCGCTCGCGGCGCCGGCACGGGATTAAGCGGCGGCGCCGTGGTGATCGAAGGCGGCCTGGTGGTCTCGCTCGCCCGCATGAAGAAGATCCTGGAGATCGATATCGAGAATGAGCGCGCGCGCGTGCAGCCGGGAGTGGTGAATTACGACGTCTCGCTGGCAGTGGCCGATTTCGGATACTGCTACGTGCCCGACCCGTCCAGTCAGAAGGCATGTACCATCGGCGGCAATGTGGCCGAGAATTCCGGCGGTCCGCATACGCTCTGCGCCGGCGTGACGACGAATCACGTGCTCGGGCTCGAAGTGGTCCTGCCGGACGGCAGCGTGATCCACACCGGCGCGAGTCACTGGGATCGTCCGGGGTACGATCTGACTGGCCTGATGGTGGGATCGGAAGGCACGCTGGGAATCGTGACCGAGATCACGGTGCGACTGACGCGATTGCCGGAGGCCGTCAAAACGCTGCTTGCGGTTTACGATCGCGTGAGCGATGCCACGGCGACGGTTGCGGCCGTTACCGCGCGCGGGATTACGCCGGCGGCGCTGGAAATGATGGACGGCTTCATGCTTCGCGCGATCGAGGCCGCCACCCATGCAGGCTATCCCCTGGATGCGGCCGCGGTCCTACTGCTCGAGATCGAGGGTCTGAAGGAAGAGGTGGAGGAGACTTCGTTCGAACTTGAGGCTGTCGCGACGGAGAATCATGCTCGCAGCGTCCGCACCGCCCGAAGCGCCGAAGAGCGCGATCTGCTCTGGCGCGGGCGTAAAAACGCCTTCGGGGCCATCGGGCGTCTCGCGCCCAATTATTACGTCCAGGACGGCGTGATCCCGCGAACGCGCCTGGTGCAGATGCTCGACTACATCGGCGAGGTCGAGCAGCGCTTCGGCCTGCACATCGGCAACATTTTCCACGCTGGCGACGGCAATCTGCACCCGCTCATTCTGTTCGACGGCCGCGATCCGGAGCAGCGCAAGCGCGTGGTGCAGGCAGCCGAGGCGATCATGACCCGCTGCGTGGAACTTGGCGGATCGATCACGGGCGAGCACGGCGTCGGAATCGAAAAGAACGAACTGATGCCGCTGATCTTCTCCGAAGACGATCTGGAGATGATGCGGCGAATCAAGTCAGTGTTCAACCCGCAGGCACTGCTGAACCCAGGAAAGGTCATGCCGTCCGGCAAAGTCTGCGGAGAACTTAGGATTCAGGTGAATTGAGATCTCATGCGTGGAGCGGCGGCCGACATTCAGACAGACTTAACAGCCATCGCAGGTGACGGCAGCGCGTCGATCGAGCCTGACGCATGTGCGGCGTATGCGGTCGATGGCGTAACGCCATCCTGCGTCCTGAGTCCCGCGACGCCCGAGCAAGCGGCCGAGTTGCTGCTGAGCGTGGCGGATCGCGGACTCGCGGTTATCCCCTGCGGAAACGGCACCAAGCTCGGCATCGGCGCGCCACCGCAGCGTTATGACGCAGCGCTTTCCCTGCGCGAGCTGAACCGGACGACGTACTACGAGCCTGACGACCTAGTGGTAAGCGTTGAGCCGGGCATGACGTTGGGAGTGCTGCAGCAGATGCTCGCCGGGCGCGGGCTGTGGCTGCCACTCGATCCCGCGGGCGGCGAACGCGCGACCATCGGCGGCATTCTGGCGGCGAATTCCGCAGGACCGCTGCGGATGCGTTACGGGGGCCCGCGCGACATGGTCCTCGGGATGAAGATCGCCACCGCCGACGGCAAGATCGTCAAGACCGGCGGACGCGTGGTGAAGAACGTGGCAGGCTACGATCTGGCCAAGCTTGTGATCGGATCCCATGGCACGCTGGGGGTCATCGTCGAGGCAACTTTCAAGCTTTACCCGCGAATCGCGACACGTGCTACCTGGGCGATCGAAATCGACTCGCTCGACGCTGGCCGTGAGTTTCGGCGACGCCTGCTTGCGTCCCCGTTGCGCCCGATGCGAGCCGTCCTGCTGAACGCGTCAGCGCGCACGCTTGTGCAATCCGCCAATCGTGAGGTGACTGGCAGCCGTCGGATGATGATTTGGATCGAAGCTGGCGGCAGCGCATCTGTGATAGCGCGGTATGAACGCGAGTTGAGTGGGCTTGCCGCTCACATGAACGCCTCATTGAAACCTGCCGGGAACTCCGAGGATGCTGAAGTCTGGAAGGGCCTCGCGGATTTTGGGAACCGGCTGGCGAGCCAGCGTCACACAGCGGTCGTGCTGAGGGCCGCGCTGCCCATCGCCGCCACCGAAGAATTCTTGAAACGCGCCGAGCAGCACGGCCGGGTGGAAGGGCTCGAGGTGGCTGGCGTCGCACAACTTGGAGTAGGCGCCGTCGAGATCGGTCTCAGCTCGATACCAAGCCCCGAACAGCGAGTCCCAAACCCTACAAACGTTGAGAAACTGAGACGGCTGGCAGCGGATCTCGGCGGTAGCCTGATCGTGACACATTGCCCGGTCGAACTGAAGCCTAGAATCGATGTCTGGGGACCGCGAGGTGACGACTACGAGACGATGCGCCGGCTCAAGGAGGCGTGGGATCCCAGTTTCATACTTGCGCGTGGGCGGATGATCGGGGCATTTGAATCTGGTCGAGCGATGACATAGCATTTCGGTGAGAGGTGGCCATGATTTTTCACGTAACACTGGAACATGCCGAAGACGGATGGATTGTCGCCGAGTGTCCGGCATTGCCCGGTTGCGTTTCACAAGGCAAGGACGAAGAAGAGGCGCTTGAGAATATCAAAGAGGCGATCACCGCTTGGCTATGGGCGGAGGATCAGAAGGCCATGTCCGCCGTCAAAGACGACGGGAACCGGGAGCCGGTGGTGGTGGCGGTTTAAAGATGGCCAGGCTCGGCAATATATCGGGCAGAGAAGCGGTTAAAGCCTTTGAGAAAGCTGGTTGGGTCCGTGTGGGACAGGTGGGCAGCCATTTGGTACTTACGAAACCCGGGACGCGCGTGAACCTATCTGTTCCACCCACCGGGAGCTTTCGGTTGGAACCCTCCGCAGTTTGATCAGGGCTGCTGGCTTGGCCGTGAACGAGTTTATAGCATTGCTGTGAAGCCAGTCCTGTCACGCTCATGACTGAGTCTCTCAATCGTTCGGTTCGCCGATCTTCCGATCAACCGGTCTCCAATTTCGGTCCCGGTGAGACGCCTGGCTGGGATTACTACTCGAAGTGTATTCACTGCGGACTCTGCCTGAACGCCTGTCCCACGTATCGTGAACTGGGGCAGGAGATGGATTCGCCGCGCGGGCGCATCTACCAGATGATCCAGGTCGCGAATGGACGCCTGGAGCTTGGGCCGGGCGTGGTCCGACACCTCGATCTGTGCCTGGACTGCCGTGCGTGTGAGACGGCGTGTCCATCCGGAGTACAGTACGGACGGCTCATCGAGGCGGCGCGTGGGCAGATCGAACGCTGGTACAGCCGTCCTCCGGTCCAGCATTGGCTGCGCGAGATGTTTCTGGGTGAGATCCTGCCTTATCGGCGGCGCCTCGATATCATGGGCCGGCTGGTGCGGATATTTCAGCGGTCAGGACTCGAATCCCTGGTACAGCGGGTGGCGCCGGGACGGCTGCGTAACGTGGCGCGGCTCGCCCCGCGGATGGAAGACCCCTTCTTTTTCGATCGGCTGGGCACTGTGATTCCCGCCATTGGCGAGCGGCGCTACCGGGTGGCCTTTTTCGCGGGCTGCATTGCAAGTCTCGCCTTTGCCCGTTTGAATGACGCCACGGTACGAGTGCTGGCACGCAACGGCTGCGAGGTTGTGATTCCCAATGCGCAGGGCTGCTGCGGGGCGCTTCAGGTTCACGCCGGAATGCGTGACGTAGCCCGCAAACTCGCCCGAGCCAATATCGAAGCCTTCGCCGGCGCCGACTTTGACACCGTCATCACGAACGCTGCCGGCTGCGGATCAGTGCTGAAGGAATATGAGCAGCTCTTCGAAGCGGAAGATCAGAACATGCTTGATTCAGCGCGCCGGTTTACCGCAAAGATGCGCGACGTGACCGAATTTCTCGCCGGCATCGAACTTAATCGCGATTTCAGGGAGGTCCGCGAGCGCGTGACCTATCAAGATCCCTGTCATCTGCTCCACGCGCAGCACATCCGCTCCGCACCTAGAAAACTGATCGCCGCCGTGCCGGGCGTCGATTTCGTCGAGCTGAAAGAGACCGAGATTTGCTGCGGCAGCGCGGGGATTTATAATGTGACTCAGAATGAGATGGCCGAGCGCCTTCTCGCCAACAAGATGCGGCGCATTGACGAGACCCGCGCGACCACCATCCTGACCGCCAACCCCGGATGCTTGCTGCAACTGCGCGCCGGAGTCGCGGCATCGCATAACGGCGGCCGAAAACGACGTGTCATGCACGTGCTCGAATTCCTGGATGAGGCGTACAAAGACCCGGCTGCGGGATGACCGATGCGGCTGAACAAGATTTCCTGAAACAGGCAAGTGCAAGGGGGTACATATGAGAGCCGCTGCGATTTCAAATGTTGCCGTGACCGGCAGCAAGGTCAAATCCTCCAGATTCACCTCGCGGACGAGCTGGCGGGCGAAACTCGAGAAGCAACAGGAGCCTAAGATTGTCGACGTGCCGCCGCGCATGCAGCGTCAGTGGGGTGAAGGCAAGATGCTGATCCCCCGACCGCTCGATGTGGACGCGCTGGTTCGCGAAGTGCCGCGCGGCAAGCTGGTAACGGTGAACCAGATTCGCGCCCGCCTGGCGTCTGCATACGGCGCGGACTGCACGTGTCCGATGACGACCGGCATCTTCCTGCGCATCGCGGCAGAAACGGCCGAGGAAGATCGCAAAGCCGGCAAGACTCGCATCACACCATACTGGCGCGTGCTGCGCGAAGGCGGCCGGCTGAACGAAAAATATCCGTCCGGCGTGGTGGCGCAGGCCAGGCAACTGAAGGCCGAGGGTCATCAAGTGAAATGGCTGGGCAAGGGCTGCGGCGTGATCGACTTTGAGCAGGGACTGGTAAGCTGGGGAAGATAAACGACGAGTGATGAACGACGGCACTAGAGTTGTTCCTCATTTTGTGCGGAGGTTTTCTGATGGCAGACGGCGCGGCGGTACAGCAAGAGCGGCTTGATGCACTTCTTGACGAGCGGCGTACGTTCCCGCCTTCTGAGGAGTTCCGGCGGCAGGCAAACGCCGCCGATCACGCC
>JASHQD010000104.1 GCA_030037755.1 Terriglobia bacterium | reverse complement strand
GCTCCATGACGGGGTCGTCCACAAGCCAAGTCTCACAGTTGCTGCGCGCCTGGAACGAGGGCGACCAGAGCGCGCTTGAAAAGCTCACGCCCATTGTGTACGACGAACTGCGCCGGATGGCACGGCAGTACATGGCTTACGAGCGGCCAAGCCACACGCTGCAGAGCGCAGCGCTGGTCAATGAGGTCTATCTGCGTCTGGTTGATTCTGAGCATGCCAATTGGCAAAATCGAATTCATTTTTTTGCGGTGTGCGCCCAGGCGATGCGGCGGATTCTGGTGGATTGGGCGCGGTCTCGCCAGGCCATGAAGCGGGGCGGCGAAATCCGGCCGCTCCGGCTGGACGAAGCATTGGTCGTGAACGATGTGCAGAATGTGGACTTGATCGCTTTGGATGAGGCCTTGAAGGCCTTGGCTGCCGTCGATCCCCGCCGGAGCCAGGTGGTGGAACTGCACTTCTTCGGCGGCCTCAACCTCGAGGAAACGGCCGAGGTCCTGAAGGTCTCCAGTGACACCGTGCTGCGCGACTGGAGGCTCGCCAAGAGCTGGCTGCTTTGCGAGCTGGGCGGAGAGAAGCTGGATGGATCCTGAGCGCTGGCGGAAAATCGCGGACTTATACGCTGCCGCGATCGGGGAGGAAACAAGCCGCCGGGCGGCTTTCCTGGAGCGAGCCTGCGGTGGAGACGAGGCCCTGCGGCGAGCGGTGGAAACGCTGCTGGCGAAAGACGAGAAAGCGGACAAGTTCCTGAACGCGCCGGCGCTGGAGGTGGCGGCGAGGGATCTGGCTCAGGATGAGGTCCGCCGGTCTGACGCGGCGAGCCAACCTGACGTTCTGGTGGGAAGGACGATCTCGCATTACCGCGTCGTCCAGAAACTGGGCGGCGGGGGCATGGGGGTCGTCTACAAGGCCAGGGACACGCGCCTGGGCCGTGAAGTGGCCCTGAAGTTTCTGCCCAGCGTCGTCAGGATAGGGCTCGGGGAGGGCTCGCGAGATCCCGGACCGGACCTCGCGAATCGCACGGCCGTCAATGATGCGCAGACTATCGAGCGCTTCCGGCGCGAAGCGCGCGCGGCCTCGGCGCTCAACCATCCCAATATCTGCACGATTTACGACATCGACGAGTTCGAGGGTCATCCCCTAATCGTCATGGAGCTGCTGGAAGGTCAGACGCTCAAGCATCGAATCGAACGCAACACGATCAAGACGGAGACGATGCTCGACCTGGCGATTCAGATCGCCGGCGCGCTGGACGCGGCGCACTCGAAAGGAATCGTCCACCGGGACATCAAGCCGGCCAACATTTTCGTCACCGGCCATGGGGTGGCGAAGATTCTGGATTTTGGGTTGGCGAAGCTGACGGGGGCCTCGGACCGCCGCCTGTCCGGGGCCGGCGACGCCGCGGCGGCCGGCGATGAAGACCCTTCGAGGACGGGCACCTTCGCCACCGCCGGACCCGATCAGCTCACGACCCCGGGCAGCGCCGTGGGCACCGTAGCCTACATGTCGCCGGAACAGGCGCGGGGTGAGGAAGTCGACCCGCGCACCGACCTGTTCAGTTTCGGCGGCGTGCTCTACGAGATGGCCACAGGACAACAGGCCTTCACGGGAAAGACGTCGGGGGCGATATTTGGCGCCATCCTGCACGAAGCCCCGACGCCGCCGTTGCGCCTGAACCCGAAGTTGCCGTCGAAGCTCGAAGAGATCGTCCTCAAGGCGCTGGAAAAAGACCGCGACCTGCGCTACCAGAGCGCCGCCGAAATGCGCGCCGACCTGAAGCGATTGAAGCGCGACTCGGATTCCGGCCGTGCCGCTGCCGCGCCCTCATCGTCACCAACGGCCGTGGGGAGCGGCCGCGGCGACGCGCTACCCGGCGGTAGCTCCGATTCGCAGATGATTGCGGCCCTGGTGAAGCGCCACAAGCGAGCCGTCATCGCGTTGATCGCTGGCGCGTGCGTGATCGCTGCCATTGCCCTGAGGTTGGTCTGGCGCTCCGGCCATCATTCGCCGGAGCCGAGAGAGGTAGCGCTGACAGAAAACAGCTTCGAAGCGCCCGTGGTGGATGCGGCGATTTCGCCGAACGGTAATCTTCTCGCTTACGCGGACGCCAGCGGTCTCAACTTGAAATTGATCGGTTCGGGCGAGGTTCACGCTCTGTTCACTCCAGCGAATGGACGGATCTCGCGGATTGCCTGGTTTCCCGACAGCTCAAATGTGCTGTTCACTCTGATCTCGACCGAGAACGCGCTGCGCCAGCTCTGGTCGGAATCGATATTCGGGGGCGCGCCCCGCTTGCTCCGCAGCGACGCGGGCGACGCCTCGGTCTCTTCGGATGGATCCGAGCTGCTCCTGACCAACGGCGCCCACGACGAAATCTGGGCGATCGATTCCACCGGGGGAAACGCGAGAAAACTGGTCTCCCGGAATGGGCTCTATTTCTATCACCCCGCCTGGTATGCGGGGCGACAGAGGATCCTCTACGTGCTCGCCCACCAGGTGCTTGGAGAGTCCGAGATCGAGGACGCTTCTCTCGAATCGCTCGACCTCGATACGGGCCAGTCTCTAACGGTGTGCAAGCCTTGTGCAGAGTTCGTCATGCTGCCCGACGGGCGCCTCATTTACTCCGCCCATTCGTCCCTGTGGGAAGTCCCGATCGACGCGCGGACCGCCCGGCCCACGGCTCCCCCCCGCCAGATCGCTGGACCATGCGGGCATCCCACGGTGTCGGCCGACGGAAAGCGGCTTGTCGTCTTGAAGGGCAGCAGCGCCGACCCGGCCACGGGGCTGGGCGCAGTTATCTTCGTGGCCGACCTGGAGGACAAGGGAAAGCGTCTCAACAACGCCCGCCGCCTGACCCTGGGCCATGGGGACTACGCTCACGCCTGGACCCCGGATAGCCAGGCCGTGGTATTCGAATCGGCCCTTAATGGCCGTTACGGTGTTTTTAAGCAAGCGCTCGATCACGGGGTGGCGCAACCGCTCGTCGCCGGAAGCGAGAACGCTTCTCGCGGCCGTTTCAGTCCTGACGGAGCCTGGTTGCTCTACGTCCTGGGTAACACGGCGAGCACCGGGCGGTTGATGCGCATGCCGGCTTCGGGGGGCCCTTCGGAAGTGGTCATCGAGGGTCAGGGGCTGGACAATTATTACTGCACAACCGCGGCGGCCAACCGGTGTGTGGTGGGAAAACGGGAGCAGAACGAACTGGTATTCTACGCTTTCGACCCCGCGCAGAAACTTCCCCCGGAAGGAATCCCGCGCAGCGATCTCGAAGAGCTGGCCAGGACCGATTATGATCCGACGGACTGGGGCCTCTCGCCGGACGGCGCCAGCATCGCCATGGTGCGCGCCGACAACCGCGAAGGGCGCGTCCACATTATTTCGCTGCCGGAGCGCGGTGGCGCCGGCCGGGGCGCGCGAACGGCGCAGACGCACGACGTGCTCGTTGCAGGCTGGGCGAATCTCTATGACTTGAACTGGACCGCGGACGGAAAAGGATGGTACATCTGCAACCGCACCGATCCCGCAGCTTCAACCTTCCTCTACGTCGACCTCGACGGCCACGCGACGGTTCTCCAGTCGCAGGAAGGCCAGGCACCCTTTTGGGGGCTACCGTCGCCGGATGGACGTCACTTGGCCTTTTCCAAAACCATGTTCACCGAGAATGCCTGGCTGCTCGAGAGTTTCTAGCCGCTTCGAACCAGCCTGTGAAGGTGACCACGGTCCGGGGCCCGTCCATGCTGCGAAGCTCGAAGAAGGCCTTGCCGAACCGGCGGCTTCGCCGCCCGCTGGGCGGAAAGGCTCAGCTTTTCCCGACGGCCACGACAGGGTGCTAACTCACGACGCGCGCCGGTCGGGGTTTGTTACGCGTTCTAAGACCTGGAACTGCCGGACGGCTTATACCACGAAAGTGGTATACAAAAACACCGATCACTGGGGATTCGACGGGCGATCGCAGTCGCTATTCTTTTGGTCTTGGGGTCAACTACCGTTGAACCCCATAGAGGCGAAGCTTGCGAAGCCCATATGCGACATTCCCGGGGCGCTGGCAGGGGTTCGGTCTGCTCCTGTTGCGGTCGGCACTCGGCGTCACTCTGTTAGTCCAGGCTGCGTCCAGCGTGCCTGATTCGCAGAGCTTGGGCGTCAGGGCGTGGGCCGGGTGCCTGCTCGAACTGGCGAGCGGCGCCTTTTTACTCATCGGATTCCTGACTCCGGCGGCAGGGATCATTGCCGTTCTTGTCGGCGTGGGGATCGGGTTTTCCTGGTTCCCGGTGCCGGCCCTAGTATTCTTCAACAGCCGTCTGTTAACCCTCGACCTTATCATCATGGCGATAACGTGTGCCTTTCTTGGTCCAGGCGCTTTTTCACTCGACGCCCGCCTGTTTGGACGCCGCAAAGTCATCATCCCGCGCTCCTCTGGCCTGCCGAGGGCCTGAACTTCTCCCAGCAATATACGCGTACGAATCCCGCTGCCGAGATGTCTGGGACTACGCGACCTCGGCGCCTTCGAACCTTCACCGGTCATGGTTAGTTCTTCTTCAGTTACCCGATAGTGGTACCTAGCTGTTGCCCGCGAGGGTTATCCCAAAAACCTCTTATCTCGTGATGTGCTGCGCTCTTTGCTCGAATACAGTACCAACGATGAAACGCGGCATGCATACAGCGAGTGCCATTAAGCGTCGCGTAGTCAAAAGGAGGATGTCATGAAGACGGTTCGTAAAACACTGAAGCTGGCCGGCTGGTTTCTTGCGTTAGTGATGTGTTGCGGAATCACCTTGGCGCAGCAGCCACCGGACAGCGTTGAAGGCAATTGGACGATCTACTCAACGAGCACCGAGACCGGTGCGACTGTTTTGAAGCGCGTTCAAATCGCCCAATATGGCGAGAGCCTGACGGGATTTTTCGAGGGTCCGACTCAGGCAGGTCCCATACAGGGATCAATCCACGGCCATCATATCGAGTTCAAGACGAAGACCCGCAACGTGTTGTCGTTTCGCGGAACAGTGGACGGAAACATTATGTCAGGGCTGTATGGACTTCATGGCCGGCATGCCGGGTGGCACGCCGTGCGCGCCACCGCGGTCGCAATGGCAGTTCCAGTTCCGCCGGTGACCTCCTATCAATATCAACCGGTACAGGTTCCAGCTTCGCCCACGCCGCAAGTCGGGCCACAGTCAGCGACGGCGCCTGCCGAATCCGGCAGCGAGGATCCAGCGCCGGGGCCTCAATCGCCGGATGAACTGAACGCCTTGGTTGCGCCCATCGCGCTCTACCCGGACGCACTGGTGGCGCAAATCCTGGCGGCGTCGACTTTCCCTGACCAGGTGGCGATCGCGGACTACTGGCTGCGTCAAAACTCCAGCCTCAGCGGTCAGGCCCTTGCGCAGGCTATAGACCAGCAATCATGGGATCCAAGTGTCAAAGCCCTGACCCAGTTCCCATCCGTGCTCGATAACCTGGCAAAGAACCTGTCGTGGACTTCGAGCCTAGGGCAGGCTTTCCAAGACCAACAGACTGATGTGATGGCCGCGGTTCAAGCGATGCGCGCCAAGGCGCAAGCTGCGGGCACGCTTCAATCCACACCCCAAGTCACGGTCGCTCAACCGTCTCCCGGCGTCATCGTGATTCAACCCGCGAATCCTCAAGTGGTTTACGTTCCCCAGTACAACCCCACAATCGTGTACGGTGCGCCGCTGGTGGTTCCTTTCTATACTCCTCCTTTGCTGGTGACAGCCGCGACCGTTTCATTCGGTCCTGCGATCACGATCGGCGCCTTCATTGGCGGTGGCGGCTTTGTGGCGGGCGGCGGATTCGGCTGGGGTTTCCACGCATGGGGTTTGAATTGGGCTCGGGGCGGAGGTGGTGGCGGCAGCACGATCATCTACAATCACACCACCTACATCAACAACAACGTCCGGCGCAACAACTACGCTGGCTACCATCCTGGGGTCGATACCCACTACGGACCTCACGGCGGCTATCACGCCAACGGCTACTTCGGGCCTAACGGACATTTTCATCAAGACGTACCTGGCACCAATCCCAAGAATATGCCCAACGGCGGCAACAACGGGAACCATGGACTGATCGGCGGCAATGGCGGCGTCCAGAACACGAATGCCGGCCTTAACGGCCCCGGCGTCGCACCGGCTGGAGGCTATCACAACAACAGTTTGAATGGCGGCGCCCACAAGCCTGGGGCCACGAACGGCGATCACCCGACTACCAGCACCCCCGGCAGCTCGCGAGGGCATGGCAAGGGTACGGCAACTCACGCCGAAAGCGGTCGAGGCCACGCCAATGGGGCCAGCCATCATGCTGATCGGCACATGGCCAAAGAGCACGCGCCCGCTCAGCACCACGAACGCCGCGGCGGAGAGGGTCGATAGTTGGAGCGAAGAATCGAAATCGGAGCGCTGCAGGACCAACAAGTGACCTGTCGCGGAGCTGTCACAATAGCTGTCGTCGCCTGTGATATGATCTGCCAACTTTTTTGGGGTAATCGGACGATGGCACACGGTCCCGAGCCGCCTGACGCCGATAGCACGGCTCAATCGCCGCGCATCAATTCCAGCGCTGGCGTCATAACCAAACGGCAGCCTGCTAATTTTGGCACGGTCCGCAATCGAAAGCGGGCTGCCAGCACTGCACCGAAGACATTATCGAAGCTCGTGCACTCTACGGAAACTCATTCAACGACCAGTCAGCCTTAATCAAAAGGAGGAACAGATGTCGACTTATACGCTTACGGCCAACAGCAAGCTGACGGAAGATTTCATTCATTCGGATTCCATTCTGGCGTCCCCGACGGCAACCACGCCTCTGGCGACGTTTGTGAACGCGAACGGACAATCGGAAGCCCTTGTCATCCAGGACGACGGTGAATTGTGCCACCTTCAGCGCGAACCCCTCAGCAGTTCCGGCTGGAACATCTTCGGCATCGGCGCCACGGGGCAGTCCATCGCCGCTGCGAATAGCGGAAACGTCTGGATGGCGGACGCGCAACAAGGCATCTGGCAGAGCAACGCCGGGCACTGGAACCAGATGGGCTATATAGACGTAGACGACGTTCTTTGCGACATCTCGGTGGGCAGAGACGGGACGTTCTACGCCTTGGCCGGCCCAAACGAGATCTACCATCTGTTCACCTACAACCCCGCCAGCGGGACCTTTCAGGATACGGGCGTAGTTCCGATTG
>JASHQD010000103.1 GCA_030037755.1 Terriglobia bacterium | reverse complement strand
GTCAGCGGCCGTGGGTCCAACAGGAACGCCTCAGCGCGTGCCGCTCCAGCCCGGTAACTCCAAGAGGTGAAGATTCCATCGCCGGGAACAATGCCTCCTCCAAAGTGCGGTAGATCGTTGAAGGTCGCATCTTCGGCGGCTACAATGACACTTGCAAGTAGCGCATACTCGGAGTGCACATGGGCACGCCCTTCGATCGCCGCGATGACCGGCACGCGGATGTTCGCGATGTTTTCCAAAATTTGAACACCCTCGTCATGGACCTGACTCCAGACGCTGGGGCCGGCGACGTTGCCGAAGGACGAGAAATCAATTCCGGGAATGAACTCTCCGCCCGCCCCAGTCAAGATTACGATCTTGTTCGCGCGATCTTGCGCGATCCGGTAAAAGGCATCGACAAATTGTGAATGGTCGTCCGCCGTGAAGATGAACGGCCCGCTGTTGCTGTGGAATTTGACCACCAGGACGCCGTCCGCATCTCGCGTCATCTTCAGACTGTGATAGGCGGCCAAATAATCAGCTTGAGGCGTTAGCATGAGGTCTTCTCCGTAACTTATCCGCTCCGGTCAAATGCCCCCCAACACAAATCGAATAATCACGTCCTGCGTTTTCGAATTCCAGGAACGTCGGCGCTAACTCCAGCGTCCGAGGGCGACCAGCACGGAGGCCAGATTGGTTCCCCAGCCGGCTGGCCGGTGAGAAGCAGCGCCACACATCTTCCCCCTCTAAATGCCTTTGATCTCGCCGCCATCCATCCGCAGGGAAGCTCCAGTGAGCCAGCGAGCCTCCTTGGAAACTAGGTACGCCATCAGTCCGGCGATCTCCTCCGGTTCGCCATAGCGGGCGATGCCAGCCTCTTCGGGAAACTGCTTCATGGCCTGTTCTACAGTCATCCCGTGCGCCTGCGCCCATCGATCGAGAAAAGATCGGCGACGGCCAGTCATAACCGGACCCGGAACAACGCTGTTAACCTGGACTCCGTCTTTAATGCCTTGCTCCGCGAAGGCCTTGGCGAGAGCGATGATGGCGGCGTTGATCGTTGCTACGGCCGCGAAACCCGGCTTGGGATCGAAAGCTGCGCTTCCGGAGATCAGCACGACCGCGCCCTGTGAAGCCTTCAGAGCGTCCCAGGCCCGCACCGTCAACCGGCGCGCGCCGTGCAGCTTCAGCGCCAAGCCGTCTTCCCACTGCGCGTCCGTCATCTCGAACAAATCTATCTGCGGAACAGCTCCGGCGATATTCAGCAGCGCGTCGATTCTCCCAAAGCGATCGAGTGTGCCTTGGACAAGCGTCCCGACCGACTCAGGGTCGCGTAAGTCAAGCGCGAAAGTGAGAGCTTCTGCGCCCGCGGACCCCACTGCGGCGGCCGTATGCTTGAGTTCGTCGTCTTGCCTTGCGGCAAGGACGACGGCCTCGAAATCGCGCGCCAGCCGTATCGCGGTAGCACGACCGATACCCTGGCTGGCACCCGTCACGACGGCAACGGACTTGGCCTCCATGCCTCCTCCTAACAGGCCCATGGCCATCAGGCTGCGAGCGTCTCGCCTGCCGCTTCCAGAATCACGCGAACGACTACATCCGGCGCCGTAATCATCGGACTGTGATCCACATCGTGTGACCGAACCCTCGCGCCCATCCGCTCTGCCATAAAGCGCTGTGTCTCGGGCGCAATCATTCGATCCTGCTCGGCGATCAGAAACCACGATGGCTTGGTTTTCCATCCCGGCACGGGAGCCTTTTCTTGAACGCATTTCAGCGCAAGCGGCCGTTGCACGGCTTGCAAAATCGCCGCCTCGTGCGCCGAAGCCCTGTGAGCGATCGCTCGGGCAAAAGCGCCCTCGGGCATCCACACCAACCCGTGGGAATCAGGCTGGATCGGCGGCGCCTCCGGGTGCGGCTTGGCGCGATAGAAGACATCGGCAACGGTTTCTCCCTCAGCCGGGGCCAGCGCGGCAACGTAGACGAGCGACTTCACCCGGGAGTCCATTGGGCCCGCGATTGGCGCACCACCATATGCATGTCCCGCAACGAGCAGCGGCCCGCTCGTTCTCTCGATCACGCGTTCGAGAGTGGCTATGTCATCTGGCAGCGACGTGAGTGGAAGGGGCGCGCAGACTACTCCAAGGCCCTCCTTTTGCAACGGGAGAATGACCTTCTGCCAACAGGAACCGTCAGCCCAGGCGCCATGAGCAAATACCACGGTCGCGTTCGGAGCAAAGGCGCTCATTGCGATCCTCCGTTAACCGACCGCGAGAAAGTCCTTCATCCCTGCGGCGATTTCGACGACGTGCGTCTCAAGAGCAAAATGTCCGGTGTCCAGGAACTCGACGCGCGCGTTCGGTATGTCTTTTCGGAAAGCCTCAGCACCGGCGGGAACGAAAAAGGGGTCGTTCTTACCCCAAATCGCAAGGAGTGGTGGCTTGACCTTGCGAAAATAATCTTGAAACGCCGGATAGAGCTTCACGTTCGACGCATAGTCGAGAAACAGATCCAGCTGAATGTCTTTGTTTCCCGGGCGTTCCAGCAGGGCCGTATCCAATGTGTACGACTCAGGCGGAACTTTCTCCGGATTTGCCACGCCGTGCGTGTACTGCCAGCGGGTTCCGCCCGCGGTCAAAATGCTTTGGCGAAGGATGGCCCGGTTTTC
>JASHQD010000102.1 GCA_030037755.1 Terriglobia bacterium | reverse complement strand
ATCGTCACCATCTCCATCGTTGGTCCCGATTTCTCCCAGAGCAATACCTGCGGCAACTCCGTCGACGCCGGGGCGACCTGCTCGATCGACATCCTGTTCGACCCCATCGAGTTCGGCAATCGAAGGGGAACCATGACCATTACGTCGAACGCCGCCGACAGCCCGCAGACGGTGACGCTTTCCGGCATGGGGATGGGTCCGGCTGTGAATCTCTCAAGTACCTCGCTTACGTTCCCCAGCCAGCTTGTGACTACGACCAGCGCGGCGAAGACCGTGGTGGTCTCAAGCGCCGGCGACGAGCCGCTTTCGGTCTCCGCGATCACCTTAACCGGACCCTTTAGCGAGAATGATACTTGCGTTACCGCCGGGAACATCAATGAGGGCGCGACTTGCTCGATCACTGTCTATTTCACGCCCCTTGCCGGCGGTCTCGTCCCGGGCACAATAACGATCTATGACAACGCCTATCCCGTCCAACAGGCGATTGCGTTGAGCGGCACTGGCTCGGACTTTGCCGTGTCGCTCTCGCCCACCTCGAACTCGACGTCAGCCGGGTCCAGCGCCAGCTACACGGTGTCCGTGACGCCGATCAGCGGGTTCTCGGGAACCGTGACCCTGGGTTGCGGCGGGCTGACGGCGGGAGTCTCCTGCACCTTTGCTCCCGGCAGCGTCACGGTAAGCGGCTCCACCGCAGCCACATCGATGCTGACCGTGTCCACCACCGCAACTTCAGCCTTGCCGCCGGGCTACGGATCTAAGCCGACGCCGCCCGGTGGTCCTCGACTGCGGATCCTATGGCTGCTCGTCTCGATCCTGGCCATCGCCAGCCTGGCTTCTTTCAGACGGGCCAAGCGGCTGGTCTTATTGGGCCTCGCGGCTGCTGCCCTGCTGATCACCGCCCTGATGATGCCGGCTTGTGGCGGCTCCAAGCCCGCTACGACGACGGTCACCGAGCCCGGGACGTACCACTTCGATGTCACCGGGACGTCGCCGGCGGGATCGAGCCAGATCCAACAAACCGCCACTTTTATGCTGGTCGTGAACTAGAGCCGCATCTGCCTGATTCTGATCGGCATCGCGCTCGTTCCATCCATCTTCGAATCCACCCTGGATCATCACGTGTGATTCCCGTCACAGAATCGACCTCGTTTGGCAGGCTAATCTGATTCGCTTGTATTCAACTGGACGGTTGATAATTGTGTAGTTGATTTTTTTTCTTGACTCCGGCCGTCGCAAGCGATAGAAGTGGCCTGCTATCCAACGCTTCTTTGTCGCGGCGGCTTTTTCGCGAAAGGCCGCGGCTTTACTCGACTCGAACAACAATTTACAGGGGGCTTATGGACGAGAACGATCATCCCAAGGGTGCGCTCTTCTTCATGGGCGTATACCTCGTGTTCCTGGCGCTCATGTGGCTCAACGTCTACATGCATCTCTGGGGCGGAGGATACCCATGAAGCGCGGAACGACCATATATCTCTATGAGTTAGCCTGGATTCTCCCCAGCGTGGCGATCCCGGTCGGCATGCTGGTGGCGCTTCTGGTGACCAGTTTCGGCGCCGGCAAGCATTTGCCGGGCGTGGGCGGTATGGTCGACCCCAACAAGGTCGACACCACGCCGCCGTTCGATCGTCCCGGCGTCGTCCAGGTCGCGCCCGGCCGTTACGAAGTGGACATGGTGAGCCAGGTTTGGAGCTTTAGTCCCAATGAGATACACGTGCCGGCCGGTTCCGAAGTGGATTTCGTCGCCACCAGCCGCGACGTGATCCATGGCCTGTTTATCCCCAAAACGCTCACCAATGTGATGCTTTTGCCGGGTCAAATCGCGCGCGTACACGCCCGATTCGACAAACCCGGCACTTACCCGTTTTACTGCCACGAGTACTGCGGCATGATGCACCACACCATGGCCGGCCAGATCATTGTCGAGGCCGGCGGGCAGGCGAGTCCGCCCAAAGGAGGCCAATAGGATGTCGACTGTCCTCGAACCTGAAGTCAACGGCATCGCGAACGGCGCCCAATTCACCGGGTCGGACGCGCCCTTCACCGGCGACTACGGCATCACCAAGGCTTATCTCGGCGTCGCGCTCGTCGCCCTGTTCGGCGGCATCGTCATGGGGTTCTTCCAGGGACTCGAGCACGCCGGCATCAACCTCTACCCGCATCTCCAGCCCGTGGTGCACTCGTACTATCAGGGTCTGAGCATGCATGGCGTGCTGAATGTGCTCGTCTGGACCACCTTCTTCATCTGCGGATTCCTCCCGTTCATCACCGCGCGCTCGCTGGCGCGTCCGATCGCCAGCCGGACGCTCGCCTGGGGCACATTCTGGCTGATGATGCTCGGACTGGTCATGGCCGCCATTCCGCTCGTCACCAACAACGCCACCGTGATGTTCACGTTCTACCCGCCGTTGAGGGCGTCATGGGCTTTTTACGTCGGCTTGACGCTGGTCGTGGTGGGCACATGGCTCGTGACGCTGAATCTCGCCATGACGTATCGCGCGTGGCGCCGCGAGCATCCCGGCGACCGCACGCCGCTGCCCGCGTTCATGTCGCTCGTGACCCTCGTCATGTGGACCATCGCTTCGCTCGGCATCGCCTCCGAGATGCTCTTTATGCTGATTCCCTGGTCGCTGGGACTCGAAAAGGGCACAGACGCGCTGCTGGCGCGCACGCTCTTCTGGTTCACCGGGCATCCGATCGTCTATTTCTGGCTGCTGCCCGCCTATATCTCCTGGTACGTCCTGGTTCCAAGCCAGGCCGGCGGCAAGCTTTACAGCGATCCGCTCGCGCGCATCAGTTTTCTGATGTTTCTGATGGTTTCGACGCCGATCGGCTTCCATCACCAGTTCGTCGATCCGGGCATTGGCGAAGGCTGGAAGTTCGTCCATGCGTTTCTGACGTTCGTCGTGTTCCTGCCCAGCCTGATGACGTTCTTCAACGTGGTTGCGTCGCTCGAAAGCGGCGGACGCGCGCCCGGCGGGGGCGGACTCATCCGCTGGCTCTTCGCGCTGCCCTGGGGCGATCCTT
>JASHQD010000101.1 GCA_030037755.1 Terriglobia bacterium | reverse complement strand
CTCGTTACTCGATTCCATCATCGGTTCTCCGCTGAACCCAAAAGAATTCGAGACTCTCCGTAAGTGGATCACATCGGCTGCAATCCTGTCGCGCACGCAGCTCGCTCTGCGACTGAGTTCTGCGCTCCCCCCGCCCGCGTCCACTGAGATCTATGGTTGGCGGCAAGCGCTTCGCCAGGCGCAGGCTTCACCCGACGCGAGGCCAACGGGACATTTGCAACGGGTTGTCGGCACTTCTGAAGCGCGGTTCGGTGGCCTACGGGCCAGAAAGACTTCGACGATCGGGATTTTGAGCAGAAGGGAAAGGGGTGGGACTGTGGGAAGGTATGGGCGGGCGAGATCAGTCTCTATGAGACTTGAGGCAATAAGGAAAGAGAAGCGAAGGAGCGAAGATGATTCCTTACCGCGAAACGCTGCAAGTGCGACGGCCGCAGGCTAGACGGAACCGCTCTGAAGGGCTCGTCCTTCCTGCCGCAAGTTACTGAATAAGCGCTGTTTAGCTCTAGATGCATGACGTTAGAAAGGCCTTACAACCGAATGGCCGAGTTGACGCCGTCAAGGAGTCGGTACCGTGACCGATGCTTCTTCCGAGTTGGCACTTTCAGCGTTCCGCTGCCCCACAGCCCTCGCCCTGTAATGGTAGGTGTGCCCCGGCCTGACGCAACGATCCACGAACGAGGTTCCTGAGATGACCCCCAGGTTCAGCCTGGTGTAATGCGAATGTTTCCCCTCGGAGCGATAAATGTTATAGCCGGTGACACCGCTTGACGTACTGGCTGTCCAGGTGAGGGTAACCGAATGCGGATGCGAAGATTGTGAATCCGTGAGGCTCGTGCTTGCTCCGCCACAGGCTGAGTTCTGCGAGTAGGCAGACACCGTCGCGAAGCAAACCGCCGCCGTCAGAATCATCGCCTTGTTCATGGATTCGCTATCTTATTGACTAAACCGCTGTGTGGAGGGATCGGCTCACTTGTCACACTTTCGGAGGTTCTTTGAGAACGTTGCACAGCTCCCGCGAACCAGCCAACAAGGCGTGAGGCTTGGGATGCAAGGCTCGCCGCCCTCTCCCAGAAGCGTGGAGAGCGGGAGGGGGCACGGAGAGTCCCGCAAACCCACGGCTCACTGCTTGGGCCTTCCGTCACTGGTGTTTCAGGTCGAATTTCGCAGCCAGCGTTTCAGAGAGGAGTCGAACCCTGCGGCACCCGGCAAAACCACCTGAATCGCACGGCCGGCGTCGACACCGGGGAAAATCAGTGCCGCGAGCCGCCATGAGGTCCAGGCATGATTGAACTTCCTCGCGTCGCCGGTTCGCGGCCTAGCGGTTGATCGCGAGCAAACCGCGGCGCCGAAGGACGAGAACTGCGACTCCGAACAGCAACAGATCCCCCAAGAGGATCGCGGTCTGCGAGGCCTCAGGAGCTGCTTGCGGGGTGTACATCATGAACTCCTGCGGCGTACCGTATCCCTGGCTCTGCCAGCCGGAATCCGGAGTGAGGATCTGCCAGCCCGAGCTGTTGTAGCTACCCTCACCTTCGGCCTCGCTGATCCAATTCATTGCCCCCTGGTAACAGCTCGTCGTTTGACCCTCGCACTGCGCGGCACTACCCTGCAATTCGCTGAGGTAGATGAGCGGAGTCGGCGATTCGTTGTTTCCATTAATTCCGTAGGTCAGATCCCAAATCGCGAAGGAGATTTCGGTCTGCGCGGTGGCATTCGTCGAGTTTGCCAACAATTGCGCGCCCAGCCACGCCAATTCGTTATACAGGGACTGATTGTTACCGAACATGGGCGTGCCATTGCTCGAGTTGCCGGCTCCGGTCGCGTTTATAGCGTAGGCCGTCCAGGTCTCATCGAGATACGTATTGTTGGACCAGTCGTCGCATATGACCGTCGTGTTGGCCACACCTCCGACCGTCGCGGTGTACGGGTCGACGTAAACATCACCGAGGGTGACGCCGTCGCTTACGCCTGTTAGCTGCATCGAGGTCGTGGGGATCGAACCGGCATGCAAGCCCGCCGCAGCCGCGATCATGAGTGCCGTGCTCAGCGCGAGGTGTCTCGCCAAACCTTGGACTTTCGATAGCCTGAGTTGCATCGTGATCTCCTCGATTCCGGCCCCACGGCGTTTCGTGTTTTGATGCCCGCGCAAACCGGCGATCGCGCGGCACGCACTTTCACGCCATAGTCATTTGACTATTCTGGGCAGGCGGTGTCAATCGGTCGGAAGGACAGTTGTCTAATTAGTGAATTCCAGGCGTCTTAGCAGCAGTAAATCGACAGCCAAGACGTTATCAGGCTAGTAATCGGAAGGCTATCTTGCCTTGTCGTAAGCCGTCCCGGTGCGGCGCGCATTTACACCTCACTACAAACGCTCTCGGGGGCGGCGTCTTGCCCCTGCACGCGGGCAGTGAATAAACCCGCCAAGTAACGCACCGTCGCATAGCGGCTCTCAGCGAGGCCATCCGACAGGATACTGGTGATATGGCACGAGGCAAAACCCAGGGCAGTTCCCATTGTATTCGTGATGACGTCTGTTATGCCGGAATCACGCGTGGGCAGAAAAGCCTGGAGCGTTTCCATCGTCAGGCTCAGTATCATTCCGATGAGGGTCGCTATCAGAGCCGCGCGTTGGACGCGTAAGGTGAGAGCCAGATAGCCATACAAAAAGAAGCCCAGAGGAACAAAACCCGCGACATTGATCAGGACGTTATTCCAGTAACCCCAGGCGGGATAATATTCATTCCAAGGGCGCTTCAGCAGGG
>JASHQD010000100.1 GCA_030037755.1 Terriglobia bacterium | reverse complement strand
TTCAACGGCGACGGCCTCCCCGACGTCGCGGTGACGAATGGCGGAGCGAACACTGTCTCGGTGATGCTGCAGAGTGCCGCGGGAGGATCGGCCGGCAACGCTCCACCTTCAACCCCGGCGCGCGCACCGTGAACGCCGCAGTGAGATCCGCCACGGCGAGCATCGAACCGTCCAGATCCGCAGCGTCACTTCGATCACCGGCGTGACGGAAGCAGCGGTCAGCAGCTCGGGGCCAGTGGCTAGAGGTGCCATTGAGGCTAACCACTAGCCACTAACAGCCACTAACAACTAGCCACTGCTTATCTGTCAGACGCGTAGCGTCGCTTCGATCACCGGCGTGACGTAGCCGCCGACATCGATCCCCTCGGCGCCGCCTTCGCCAAACACCTGGACGTGCAGCAGGCTGCGGCGGCCCATCTTGGTGCCTTGCTCGCTCACGAATCTTGTGCCGGAGCTGCGCGAGACGAGTCCGTTATCCATCATGAACGCCGCCAAGGGACCCGTGGCGCTGCCCGTCGCGGGATCCTCGAAAACGCCGTGCTCGGGCGCGAACATGCGGGAATAGGCGCCTTCGGGTGTAGGTGTGAAAACGAATACGCAGAGCGCTTCGGAAAATCCGCCTTTGAGCTCGGCGAGCGCGCGCAGGTCGGGCGGGCCGGAACGATCGACGGCGGCTTTATCGCGGACCGGGATAAAGACATTGGGATTTCCGGCGCTGTAGACCTGCGGCGTGACTTCAAGCGCGTCGCTGGGATCGAGCCCGACCAGGCGGGCGCTGTTCGCGCGATCGAATACCGGCCCGCGGTGAATGGGCGGAGTCCGCAGCCAGATCATCGGGCGGTCACCATCGGATGCAGCAGGCCGTTCGACCCGAATCGGCACCGGCCCGACTTTCTCTTCGAGCGTAAAACCTGTGCTGTCGCGCGGCACGATGTTCTCATCAAGCAACACGAAGCTGCTGCCCACGGTCGGATGGCCGGCAAACTTCATTTCGAAGTTCGGCGTGAAGATGCGCACGCGCGCGTCGCAATCGGAGCGCGTGGCGGGCAGAAGAAATGTGGTCTCGGAGAGGTTCAGCTCTTTGGCGATGCGCTGCATGGTGCCATCGTCGATCACGGAACCGTCGGGAAACACCGCCAGCGGATTCCCTTCAAGCGCGTGCTCGGTGAAAACGTCGACCACTCGGTAGCGAAACGAACGCGTGCTCACGCGACCTCCGCAATCAACTCGATCTCCACGCAGGAGCCGAGCGGAATCTGCGCCACACCGAAGGCGCTGCGCGCATGCGTGCCGGGCGTGCCGAAGACCTCGCCGAGCAACTCCGAAGCTCCGTTGGCCACCAGGTGCTGGTCGGTGAACGTGGCGTCGCTGTTCACCAGCACCATGACCTTGACGATGCGCTTCACGCTGTTGAGATCACCGACGGCGGCCTGAAGCGTGCCCATGAGGTCGACGGCGATCGACCGCGCCGCCTGCTTCCCTTCCTCGGTGGACATTCCGGCGCCGAGTTGCCCGCGCCACGGCTTGCCCTCTTTCTTGGCGATGTGACCCGAGATGAAAATCAGATTGCCGGTGCGCACGAAAGGCACGTACGCAGCCGCCGGCGTGCCGGGTTGCGGCAGCGAAATCTTCAGCTCGTTCAGTTTGTCGTAGACGGACATTAAGCCTCCTAATGCAGTTAACAGTCGACAGTTGACAGTCCCCGGCGCTGGTACTTCCATTGGACGTCCGAAAGCGTGCAGAAGACACCGGCATCGATGACAGAAGATTTTAGACCGGATCGGGTCAGGGGTCAGGGATTGGGGGTTGGGGTCGGGGACAAGAGATTTAGTGGCTGGAGCAATTGAGTCATTGAAGCAATGGCGCAATGATTCAATCTTCCAGCCACTAGCCCTAACCCCTAACAGGCGAGCGTCATTGCCCGCCGCCGACGGATCCCGCGTTGGGTGATGGGAGCACGTCATACAACGGCTGCGCCGGTTCGATAGCCGGATTCTCGTCAGCGACCGAAATGGCCAAAACCCGGACCTTGTCGTTGTCCGGCAGCCGGATGCTCGTCGCGCCTGCCGGCAGATCGATGGGATACGCAAACAGGTACGAGTAGGCATACGGCACGTTTTCGCCGGCTGCAGTGTGATGATGCGAGCAGTACCAGGCCAGCGCGGCGCGCTTGATGTATGCAGGCTTGAACCCGGTCATCTCGCCCCAGTTGTCCTTCGAGGTGTCTTTGGAACTCCACTGGCGGTCGTACCACTGGCCGATGAATCCGCCCCAATCCTCGACGTTCAACTCCACTTGCTTGCTATGGACCAACTCCCGGGATGACGAAGGAGCTAATGTAGCCGAGTCCTTGATGGTCACCTCCGCTTGCTTGCCACTCACCGTAAAGGTCGCCTTCTGATCCCCGCCGGCCGATGCCGCCAGCACATAAGCGCGATTGAAGTGACCTGCCGGCAGATCGATCGTCTGGCCTCGGGCAACAACCGCGTCGGGCGTTCCGGTCTTCGCGGCTGCGAGATGGAATTGCACGCCATTGAACGCGATGTGGTCGGGCAGCATCTCCGCCGGGAGCGCGTTGCCCTTGCCGTCGAATCCGCCGGACGCCTGCGTGCCGTCGTTGCTCGCGCCCGCAAGATCGTAATTGAGCGTGACGGGCGTTGAATGAACCGCCGCAACTTTCGCGGTCGCCGGCCCGAGCCTCACGGCGAACGTCCGCGGCTGGTAAGCGGTGAAAGACGTGACCAGTGCTCCGCCGGAAACCGTCGCGGGTCCGAGTTGCTGCTCCTGGCCATTCACTTCACGCGCCGCCGTGATAGGCGCCGCGAAAGCGACCTTGACGTTCGGCTGCGGATGTCCGTCAAGCTCGACCATGCGCACGATCCATTCGTCGCCGTGCTCGGCCTTTTTCAGCGCCATGAGCCGGATGCGCGGATTGTCGATTTTGAGCAGTGCGAATTTCTTGCCGAGCGCGCCGGGATGCTTTGTGGCGACGAAGGCGGCAAGCGGATCGTTCAGGCTCTGCCCCTGCCAATCTGTGCCGCCTTGTCGCCAGTCGCCGGCGTGGCCGGCGATCCCGTAGACGAACTCGTGGTGACCGATGTCCTGCGTCGCCTGGTCGGGATAGCCTCCGGCTACGCCCGGCGTGCGGATCAGCGTCAAGCGGATGGTGTTGTCCCTCGGCTTATCCGATCCGTTCTTGTAATCGGTCAGGATGGTGGCGCCGAACGTGCCGCTCATGTCGGTCAAATCGATCCACTGGTGCGAGGGAACTTCAAATTTCTTCGGCTCGGCGGTGGGACGCTGGACGGTTCCGATGTCCCAGTTGTAAGTCGCGTTGCGATTCGAAGCGGTCAGCGGGAAGGTCGCTTTCAAGTTCGACTCGCGCGTGTTCCAGTCGATCCGGTTGGCAAACTCCACGCGCTTTCCGGCATCGCCGGCCGAGAGGCGGACGGTCTGCACGAACTTGGAACCCGATGTCTCGCGCGAAACTTCGATCGCCACGCGCGCCGGGCCATCCTCAACCACGCGAATCTGCGCGGGTCCGCTGACGTACGCCTTGGGCGGCGCCTGCTCCTGGTCCCAATCCATGTTCCAGGCCGGCCACTGCTGCGGATTGTCATAGGAGATCGCGAGACGCGCCGGCGCGGACAGCAATTCCTTGCCGATGGATTTGTCGAAGATGCTGGCCACGTCGCCGTCGGAATTCAGCGTGACGCGGTAGTAGCGGTTTTCGAGCGAGTTCTTCGTGACTTTCAGCGACGAAGCCGCGGCCGCGGCGCCGGGCGCGACGTCGTAAACCGCGTAGCCTACGGGCGGCACTTGCGCGACGAAGAGAACGTTGCCGCCCACGATCTGCGAGGGCACTTCGCGGCCATCGGGTCCGCTGACGCGCACGCCCTTGGGCATGCCGCCGGGGAAATCCACCTTCGCTTCGACGACGTCCTCACGCGCGATGCTGAGCGGGTTGTAGACGACAACCGGGATGCCCTTGGTTTGCGTGTCGAGCGCGGCGGAGACCGCTTCGGTGGCGCTGGTGAGCACGTCCGCGAACTGGTTGAGCGCGATGACGTCATCGTTCCAGGCAAATTCATAGGACTTCGGCGTCGCGGTCCCGGCGGCGAGGTCGTGGAAATGCCCGCCCATGACGAGCGTCCAGGCGTTGTTGAGGCGCTCGAGCGGGTAGGATCGTCCGCCGAGCCATTCGGCGGCCACGGACGCTTCTTCCGCGGCCTCGGCGAGCACTTCCTCACGGCGAATCCAGCGCTTCTGATACGCCTCCGAGGTCAGCGATCCGGCCGAGTGATTGGTTAGCTCCATCTCGCCGGTGTAACGCGGCAGTCCGGCAGCTTCGGAGGGTGTGATGTCGAGGAACATCTGGTCGGCGCGCGACGAGATCACGTGGACAGGCCCGTCGCCAACTTTGACGGACGGCCACGCGGGGTGCGGCTGTCCCTCCGGGACATATTGTCCTTCGGGAGGGAAACTCGCGGTTCCTCCGGTGACAATCGCTTCCAGGCGCTTTACGGAATCCTCGTCCGGAGCGCCGCCGACGTCGCCGGTGCCGTAATAGTGATAGTCGGTGTAAGTGCCGAACAGTTTGCCGTTGTTCTCGACCCGCCCGGCCCAGTCGTCCTGATGGTGATCCAGTTCGCGGTCGCGCTGAGCTTTCGTCAAGTCTTGCACCTGGCCCTGCAGCGTGAAGTACTCCTGGATGTCCTTCGGATCGAAAGTCCCGCCGCTGCTCTGCACGGCCTGGAGTTTCTGCCCGAGAGCGTCCAGCTTCTTCTGCGCGTCCGCGAGTTCCGTGTTCGGCGGCAGGGGTGGCAGCGGCTTGGTGAGATCGGTGTCGATGCCACCGCTGTAGCTGCCAGGGTTGATACCCCCCAGGACGGTTTTGCCGTCGAGGCCGACCCAGACGCCTACGTTGAACGGCGTACCTTCCGGCGTCTTCTCAAGCGATTCCGGACCGCCGCCGGGAGCGGACGATCCCCAGACCAGCTTCTGCGTGGAGAATCCCAGAACCCCGGAGTGCGCGAGGATCGAGGGCAACGACGCGGGGAATCCGAAGCAATCGGGCAACATATACTCGGCGCTCGCCTTGCCAAATTCAGTCCGGAACCAGTCGTTGCCGTAGAGGATTTGCCGGATGATGGCCTCGGCGCTGGGCGCGTTCACGTCGCCCTCTTCCATCGAGGAGCCCGCCGGATACCAGCGGCCCTCGTCCACGTATTTCTTAAGCTTGGCGAAATCGGCAGGGTAGTATTCCTTCATCAGCCGGTAGCGATTGGCGCCGCTGAAGTTAAAGACATAATGAGGATATTT
>JASHQD010000099.1 GCA_030037755.1 Terriglobia bacterium | reverse complement strand
TCTCCATCACCGCGTGCTTCGAGCTGGCCAAGCAGCTTCGCCAGCCTCCGCGGAAGCTTGCCGAAAGCGTCGCGGCGCACCTTTTGCCCATCGATGGTGTCGACCGCGTGAGTGTGGCCGGCCCGGGATACCTCAATCTTTATCTGGACCGCGCCGCGTTGGCGGCCACGGTACTCGAATCGCGCAGCGGCTCGGAGCCCGGTTTCAGCCTGTCGGCCGAAGCGGGAGCCGGCAAGGTGCTGGTCGAGCACACCAGCATCAATCCCAACAAAGCCGCGCACGTAGGCCACCTGCGTAATTCCGTGCTCGGCGACACCTTCGCGCGGCTGTTGCGTTTCGCGGGCAGGGAAGTCGAGGTACAGAACTATATCGACAACACCGGCGTGCAGGTAGCCGACGTTGTGGTCGGATTTTCGTACATCGAGAACAAGAGTGTCGACGAAGTCCGGGCGCTGATCTCCGATCCCGCCGTGCGTTTCGATTATTACTGCTGGGACCTCTACGCCCGGGTGACGCAAGCCTACGAGCGGGATTCCAGCCTCGTGGCGCGCCGCCTCGATACGCTCAAGGCGATCGAGGAAGGCCATGGGCGGCTGGCGGAGATGGGCGAGGCGATCGCGACCGCCATCGTCCGGCTGCACTTGCAGACCGCGCTGCGGCTCGGCATCCGGTACGACCTGCTGGTCGAGGAAAGCGAAATTCTGCGCCTCAATTTCTGGAAGTACGCGTTCGAACTGCTGAAGCAGCGGGGCGCGCTGCGCTTCGAAGAGTCGGGCAAGAACCGCGGATGCTGGGTGATGAGCATTGGAGGTGGCGAGGCCCAGGCGCAGGAGGGCGAGGCCGAGGCCGCGGCGGAAGGCGACGAGGAAAGCGGCGGGCGCGATGTGAAAATCATCGTGCGTTCCAACGGAACCGTAACCTACGTCGGGAAAGACATCGCTTATCACCTGTGGAAATTCGGGCTTCTGGGACGCGATTTCGGCTACGAGCGGTTTTACACCTACGCCGACGGGCACCCGCTCTGGCGCACTGCCGTGAGCGGCGCTGACGCCGCCGCGCAGCCCGGCAGGCCTGCATTTGGACACGCGTCGGCCGCCTACGCCGTGATCGATACCCGCCAATCGTATCTGCAACGCGTGGTGGTGGCGGCGTTTCAGGAGCTAGGCTACCACGATCAGGCCGGGCATCTGCACCACTTCGCGTACGAGGTCGTAAACCTGTCGCTATCGGCGGCGGAATCGCTGGGGATCGCGCCGGGGGCTGAGGACCGGCAGCGCGGTTACGTCGAGGTTTCGGGGAGGCGCGGACTCGGGGTCAAAGCCGATGACCTGATCGATGCCGTGATCGCCAAGGCTTTGACCGAAGTGCGCGAGCGGCAGATGACGTCCGGCAGCGCGGAGCAGGAATCGTACGCGCGCATGATCGGCGTGGCGGCGTTGCGCTACTTTCTGCTGAAATTCACGCGCCGCTCCACCATCGCGTTCGACTTCAAGGACGCGCTCGCGTTCGAAGGCGAGACCGGACCTTATCTTCAGTACAGCGTGGTGCGCGCGCGCAGCATCTTTCGCAAGGCCGAGGCCGGATCGGGCGGCGCCGCGACCGCCGATTCCGAGACGGGTTTGCCCGCGGTCATGCCGCCCGCGGAGTCACTGCAAACTTTCCTGAACGGCGATGAAGGCCGCGGCTTCTGGGAGCTGGTTGTGCTCGCGGCGCAGCTCGAAATGACCGTCCAGCAAGCCGTGGCGGCCGAGGAACCGGCGATACTGGCCAAGTACGCCTTCCGGCTCGCGCAGGCTTTCAACAACTTTTACCATCATCACCGCGTGCTCGCCGAGCCCGATCCCGGGCGACGCGCCTTCCTGTTTTTCCTCGTCCGCCTGGTCAGCGAGACCCTGAATTCCACGCTCGATCTGCTGGGCATCGAGGTTCCGGGGCACATGTAGGGACGGAGTCGACAGTTGAGAGTCGACAGTTGACAGGATTACCTCATGTTCAGAGTCTGCTCGCTGTCAACTGTCGACTGTCAACTGTCGACTTCTTTACCATTGACTCAACTACGTCGAAAGCATAATATCAAGGTAGACGAGCACCCCGGCTGCGTCGAGGCGGATCCATGGCCTCGGAAATCTTCAACACGGATATATGGCTTCAAGCGCCGACGCACCTGTCCTTTCAAAGAAACGCGGAGATCCTTCGCCTCTCTCGGCATGACGGGAGGCGAATTCTTCACACTATCGGGTGCGGCGGTGAGGACGCCGACACTACGGCGCGGCGACCGGGACTAGGCCAGGGATCTATACTTGCTTCCTCGAAAAAGCCGCCAAATACGCCCCGGCGCGCCCGAATCGCGGTGCACCAAAGCTGGAATCTCCTGTGGAATCATGCGCCTGGAGCGGGTCTTACCGACAGATGGGAAAATGGCGCACACAGGCTGCGCCACGATGAAAATGGTCGATGGCTGCATGTAGCTGATTCCGGGAGTCATAGAACCGAGTCTAGCCAACATGAAGAGACTACTTCTCGGAAAATGCGAAAAAACAGGCTCATTCTGACACCCACAATGGTGGCAGTCGATCGTAATAGAATCAACAACATACGTAATACGTGTCGGCTAGGCACGAAGCCGGAATGTCCTTTGGAATCAGCAGAAGGGTTCCGAAAACGGAAACGCACAAGTGCGCGTTTATCGATCAGTGAACGGCTGGATCTAAGCCACGAGAAATCAGCAGTCTGCGGGCGCAAATGCGCTTTTCCAGAAATGTGGAAATCGCGCATTTCGCGAGTTGTCCGCGCACTTCGGCACTTTGGCGTATCTTGCACTAATTCTGAGAGTTATGGGCGGTCTCCGCGTTATGGCCACAAGCACATAATGAGCGGCAAAAGGGGCTAGCGGCCAGAAGCGCGGAGGCCGGCTTCGGCGAATCGAAGACTTTCTTCAAGTCAGGCAGGTTGATTGGATATGGGCGACCCGGTACGTAAGGCGCGGATTCTCGTTATAGACCATGACCCGGCGGTGCGCGCGCTGATCACCACGCGGCTGCTGCTTGCGGGACACGAGTGTGTGGAGGTGGAGAACGCCGGCGAGGCAGAGGCGCGGCTTAAGTCACAGTCGTTCAGCCTCGTTCTCTCGGCTTTACACCTTCCCGACAGGTCGGGGCTCGATCTGCTCAAGGAAGTGCAGCAGCGATCGCCCCACGTTCCATTCGTCATCTGCACGTCCGAGGGAGACGTTCAGACGGCGGTCGAGTCCATGAAGCTGGGGGCGGCGGACTATCTGCTCAAGCCGGTTCAACTCGACCTGATGGTGGGCAGTGTCGAGAAGGCGTTACAGAGCGAGCAAAGCAAGATCGAGTTGGAGGGCTACCAGAGCAATCTCGAAGAGACCGTCGAGCGCCGTACGCGACAGTTGCACACGGCGATCCGGCGTATCGAATACACCTACGACGAAACGCTGGCGGCGCTGGGCGGCGCCCTGGAATTGCGCGATATCGAGACGCAGGGACATTCAAGGCGCGTCACTCACTATTGCCTGGAGATGGCCCGCGCAATCCATTGCTCCCATGAGGATCTGCGGGCGATCGCCCGCGGTTCGTTCCTGCACGACCTCGGCAAGATCGGCATACCGGATGCCATCCTGCTGAAGCCCGATAGCCTGACGCCCGAGGAAACCATCCTGATGCACACCCACGTGCGCATCGGGTACGAACTGGTCTGCCGGATTGCCTTCCTGACCCCCGCCGCCCAGATCGTGCTCACGCACCATGAGCGCTGGGACGGCACCGGCTATCCGCAGGGGTTGCGGGGAAAAGAAATCCCGGTGGGCGCGCGGATCTTCGCCATTGCCGACGCGCTCGATGCCATTACCTCCGATCGTCCCTACCGGGCCGCGGCCTCGATCGAGGCTGCCCGGGACGAGGTCGAGCGCGAGAGCGGACATCAGTTTGACCCCGAGCTTGTGCAGGTCTTTCTGCAGATTCCCGAGGCGTTCTGGCGAAAAATCAGGAGAGAAGCCACCGAACGCCCGCAACTGGCTCTGGCCGGCCTCGCCGAGGCTTTCGGCAAGCCGGAGTCGTTTCTCGAGTATTTGCATTGACGTCTTGACTGCGGATGGCGCTCATGCCCGACGAACGCTCGAAGACCCGGATACTGATCGCGGAGGACGATCCCATCTCGCTGCGCCTGGTCGAGGTCATGCTCGCAAAGTGGGGGTACGAACCGGTGCCGGCGCGCGACGGTGTGGAAGCTCTGGAAATCCTTCGGGGCGAAAATGCGCCCAAGCTCGCTCTGCTCGACTGGATGATGCCGCGCAAGGACGGGCTTGATGTTTGTCGCGAGTTGCGCACGCAGGCGGATCGTCCTTACGTCTATGTCCTGCTGCTCACCGCCAAAACTCAGGAACGCGACCTGATCGAGGGTTTGGGGGCCGGGGCCGACGACTATCTGACCAAGCCCATTGGCGGCGACGAACTTCGAGCGCGCCTGTTCGCAGCCGAGCGGATCCTGGCCGTACAGGAGGAACTGACCGCGGCGCGCGAGGCCTTACGGGAACAGGCGATTCGCGACCCGCTGACGGGATTATTCAACCGCAGGTACCTCGACGAGGCTCTCTCGCGCGAGTTGCGGCGGGCCGGGTTTGGGAACGAGCCCTTGAGCATCCTGATGCTCGACCTCGATGGATTCAAAGGGTTCAATGACCTGCACGGCCATGCGGCCGGCGACGCTCTTTTGAAGGAAGTCGGGAGGCTCCTCGAAACCCAGACACGCCGTGAGGACGTGGGTTGCCGGTACGGCGGCGACGAGTTTGTGGTGATCATGCCGGGTGTCTCGTTGCCCGTGGCGCTGCGGCGCGCCGACGAACTGCGGCACGTCATCGGGCAGGCGGAAGTGGAATCGCGAGGGAGGCGGTTCCGGCCGGTAACACTCTCGGTAGGCGTCTCCTGCTTTCCCGAAGACGGCTTGGGCGGGCCGGAGCTGCTCGCGGCGGCAGACCAGGCGCTGTACCGGGCCAAGCGCTCTGGACGGGATCAGGTGGCGCGCCCGAAAGAGGAATCGCAAAAGCCGGTTTAAGCGCCGTGTATGGTGGGCCAGCCAATAGTTTTGGCGCGTGACCTTGGGAGGGTCGCGGATTCCGCTATGGGCTAAGGTGGGCCATGGACTTTCCCGATGGCGGCGAAGAACCACGCCACGCTTGAAGATCTCTACCGCGTACCCGGCGGCAAGGCTGAGACCGTCGACGGAGAAGTAAAGTTCATGTCGCCCACGGGGGATTTGCCGAGCAGTGCCGCAGGTGAGGTCTTCGTTTCGCTGCGTGGCCACTCGGCGCGGACAGGCCGGGGCCGCGCGTACACGGAAAACGCGGCCGTTGTCGTGAATCTTCCCAACCGCCGGTCCTTCAGTCCGGACGTGGCCTGGTACGTGGGTGGGCGCAAAGCGTGGCGACTACTTCGGCGCTGGGGCTTTGGTGGTATGGGATGTCGATGTACTGCAAGATGAAGTCATGGGAATTTTCCGCGCCAGTGAACCCGAAACGCCGGACGTCTATCGCCGGGGAGATAGGGCTGGGGCGGAATCCGCAGTTCCGGGATGGAATTTCCCTGTCGACGACCTCTTTGTTTAGCCGGCAGGCGGCCCCGGACCAGGTCCCGGAGGCTCGATGCGCCACAGGACGTGAATTCATTGAACTTGCCTTGAATCTCCCGGAGCCCCGCCCGGCATCCCACATTCGTGGGGAGTCCGGCATTGCCAATGCAATCCGCGTCAGTTACCATTTTTTTTGCCCCCTGCGCTGTGGCGAGGAGACTTGCATGAGTCGTTGGACAATCATGCTTTGGATGGCGATGCTGGTTGTGGGATTGGGCTTCGCGTCCACGGCGATTGCGCACCAGAAGGATAAATCTACTGCTCAAGATCAGGAAACTCCAACTCCAACTTCACCGCATCAACCCGCGGAGTCCGGATACGTGATCTCGCCCGACGACGTGCTGGCTGTCGAGGTCTGGAAGGAGCCCGAGGTTTCGGCGAACGTGCCGGTGCGTCCGGACGGCAAGATATCGCTCCCCTTGCTCGGCGACGTCCAGGCGGCGGGTCTCACCGCGACCGCCCTCACCTCGGACCTGACGGAGCGCCTGAAGAAGTTCATCTCCGATCCGCAGGTTACGGTGATCGTGACGCAGGTCAACAGCCAGCACATCTACATCACGGGGGAAGTGAACCGTGGCGGGACGTATCCTTTGCAGCCGGGAATGACGATACTGCAGGGACTGTCGAGCGCCGGTGGTTTCACGCCCTTCGCGAACCTCAAGAAGATCTATGTGATGCGGCAGGTTAATGGAAAGCAGGAGAAATACGCCTTCAATTACAAGGAAGTGATCAAGGGGAAGAACACGGCGCAGAATATTCCTCTGCTGCCGGGGGATACGATCGTGGTGCCTTGAGGCGCCGGGAATCGAAGGCGTTTTGAACACTCTGCTAAACTAAACAAGCAAGGAAGGGTCGGAATGGCCACACGAGAACTCGGTTTTGACGATTACGCGAAGATTGCGCGGCGCCGCCTGCGCGTGCTGCTGGTACCCGCCCTGATCGGCGCAGGCCTCGGCTATCTGATCACGCTGGTTCTGTCGCCTCAATACACGTCGCAGAGCTTGATGCTGATCGAGCGGCCCACGGTATCCCAGAACCTGGTCCAACCCATGACGACCGACGACCTGTTTACCCGGCTCGCCAGCATGGAAGAGCTGATCGAGAGCCGGTCCAAGCTTCAACCCCTGATCGAGCGCTACGACCTTTACAAGAGGGAGCGGAAGAGCTCGATGGAAGAAGCTGTCGAAAAGATGCGGAAGGACATCAGCGTCAAGGGAACGACGTTCGAGGACACCAACGTCAAGAACAACCAGAAGGAAAGCATCCCGGGCTTTAGCGTGGAATTCACCGCCGACAATCCCCGGACGGCGCAGCAAATCTGCACCGAACTGACCTCGATGTTCATATCGGAGAAGCTCCACCAGGATGAGCAGACGGTCAAGGGCACGACCGACTTCCTTACGAACCAGGTTGCCGAGGCGAAGCGTGAACTGGACGACCAGGATGCCAAGCTGGCGGAGTTCAAGAGCAAGAACCTGGGCGCGCTGCCGGACGATACCCAGGCCAATCTCCAGGTGCTCGCCAGTCTCAACGCGCAACTGGTGTCGGTGACGGACCAGATCAATCGGGCTCAGCAGAACCGGGTTTACGAGCAGTCGTTGCTTTCCGAGCAGGAATCCGAGTGGAAGGCCGCCCAGGCGAACAATGAGAACTCCGATACCGTGGCGATCATGAAAGATCAGCTGACGAAGATGAAGGATCAGCTCGCGGTCGATCAGGGCCGCTACACAGACGATTACCCGGACGTCGTCAAGCTTAAGAAGGACATTGCCGAACTGCAAAAGCAGATCGACGCCCAGTCGGCAACCTCGGCGGCTCCGGCTGCGGCCCCGAAGTCCGGCGCGGCGGCGGAGCCTCAGAGTGCGGCAGCAAACGCCGGCTCCGGCTCCGGAAAAACGTCCGGCCAGATACCAGGCTCCATTCAGCAGTTGCGCGCAACAATCAAGCAGGATGAGATCTTCATCAATGAGCATACGAGAGAAGAACAAAAGCTGCAGCAACAGGTGAAGAGCTACGAGTCGCGCTTGCAGGTGAGCCCCGCGGTTGAGGCCGACTACAACAAGCTTTCGCTTGGGCACGATGCGGCTTTGAAGTTTTACGACACGCTGCTCGCCAGCCGCGACGCCTCGCAGATGTCCGTCAACCTCGAAACTCAAGGACAAGGGGAGAGCTTCAAAATACTCGACGATCCCGATTTGCCGCTGGAACCCTCTTTTCCGGTGTGGTGGCAGTTCGTTTTGGGCGGCCTGGCCGTCGGCCTGATGGTTGGCGTGGTTGTGGCCGCAGTTTTCGAGCTTGGCGACAAATCGCTTCGCGACGAACGCGACGTCGAGTTCTATCTCGGGCTGCCGACCCTGGCGCTGGTGCCCTCGATCGGCGCTGAGAGCGGGAAGAACAGGAACGGACGGGGCCGATTGCTGGGTCGCCGAAAGCGCAAGCAGCTTACCGCAGCACCGGCATAGACGGCTCAACACCGGCAGTGGGCGGATGCCGGGTCCGGCCAGGCCGGACCGGGAGGATCGCCGCCGGAGGCAGCACGCGGGAATTGTGTCGCATCACAGCAATAGGTGGCAGTGACTTACTGCGGGCGGAAACGGCCACGGCGGATACGCGGAAAGACGCGCGCTGTCCTCGTAGTGGCTCGTTGCCATAGTGGTTACCGTGTAACTCTGCGCTTTGTTGCTTTCGCCGCTTGGCTTCGTTAAAATCAACATTCCGTCAATCATCGAAGGCCCCGGCGACCAGTGTCAGGGTGGCTTTAGCGCTGCGAGAATGGAGCAGGAGTATTTATGAAGAGTTTGAGAATTACGGCTGCGGCGGCCGCTGCGATCATAATCGCGTTCCTGGCGGCCTTTGGGGCGCAGACACAACCGCCGATCAAGAAAGCTTCCGCCCACGCTGCCGGTTCGACGACGAAGTCCGAACCGCCTTCGCGCGAGAAAGTGCTGAATTTCGTTCGCGAGCGCTTTGGCGTGGTCAGCACCACCCAGCTCACCTTGAGTGACTTTCAACCCTCGGCCGACCCGGACTACTACCAGGCGACCATCTCCAGCAACGACGGCAAGCAGAGCAAGGATCAGCCCATCAGTATTTCCAAGGACGGCCGCTATCTGTGCCTGGGTCCGATGACGCCGCTGCCCAAGGCCGATCCGGCCACGGTCACGGACCTCGTGCGCGAGCAATTCAAGCTGAATCCCAGCATCAATCTCACCGCGACCGATTTTGAGCCGTCCAAGTATCCCGGTTTCCTCACTACCAAACTGACTGCCAGTGACGGGACGCACACCAGCACGCAATCCTTCTTCGTCACCGAGGACAAGAAGTTTATCAGCTTCAGCACCGATATTTACCGGCTGGATGTGGATCCGCGCAAAGAGGTCCTGCGCACGATTTCGCTAAAGGACCAGCCCACGCAGGGTGCGGCGAATGCGCCGGTCACGATCGTGGAGTACGCGGACCTGGAATGCCCTTCCTGCGCCCGCATGCACCAATATCTGGAAACCGATTTCATGCCCAAGTACGGCTCCAAAGTGCGCATCGTCTTCAAGGAGTTCCCGCTGCCCATGCACGAATGGTCCCGCTACGGCGCCGTCGCGAACGAGTGCGCGTATCAAATGGATCCTTCCAAATACGTGCCTTACCGTACCCTGATCTTCGAGCATCAGAACGACGTCGATGCCGTACAGGCAAATTCCTCCCAGGTGCGGGATCTGCTTCTCGGCTACGGCCAGCAGGTGGGTCTTGACCGGGCCAGGCTGGGCGTCTGTTATGATTCGCAGGCCAGCAAAGGGCGCGTGGACGCGGGCCGTAAGGAGGGCGAGGACCTGGGCGTGAACCAGACGCCGACGCTCTACATCAACGGCCGCTACTTTCCCGGACCGCCCCCGGATGTCTTCGTTCAGGCCGTCGAGGACGCGCTGGCCGAAGCCAAGCAATCCGCTCCCCGGGCTTCGCGCTAGGCTAGATCTGGACCAGGTCTTCCGTGGGGTGTCCGCGCTTCTTTCGCCGGCGATTATCGGCGTGAGGCCTGCTTCAGCATGGCGGCGGCGTGCTCCAGAACCGCCGCGGTGATCTGACGCCCGGAAAGCATGCGGGCGAGTTCGGCGGCGCGTTCGCGCTCGGCTTCGAGATGCTGCACTTCCGCGAAGGTTCTGCCGGCTCTTTGGATCTTCTCGACCGAGAAGTGATGATCCCCGAAACAGGCGATCTGCGGAAGGTGAGTCACCGAGAGCACCTGATTCTCTTTCGCCAGCCGTTTCAAGCGCTCGCCGACGCACTCGGCGACGCGCCCCCCGATTCCCGCATCGACTTCGTCGAATACCAGCGTGCGCGGCCCGCGATCGTTCTCGCGCGCCGACGCGCCTGCGATTACGGTCTTCAGCGCCAGCATCAACCGTGAGATTTCTCCTCCCGAAGCCACCCGATCCAGCGGCCGTAAATCCTCGCCGGGATTCGGCGAGACCAGAAAAGTAATGCGGTCGATTCCTCTTGGGCTTCCCGGCAGCACGGGCGAATGAGCTTCCTCGCTGTCCGCGCGCGCATCGGAATTCGCTGGCCGCGCCGGCGGGGCGTCGTCGTCGAAGCTCACATCGAAGCGAGCCTTCTCCATGCCAAGCTGGGCAAGCTCCCGATGGACTTCCTTGGCAAGCCGCGACGAGGCTTCGTGGCGCTCGCGGGAAAGCGCTGCCGCCGCTTTGCGGTACTCGCCCGCGGCTGCGCCGAGCTGCCGCTCGACCTCTGCGCGACGCTCGTCCGCGTGCTCCAGGCGCGCCAGGTCGCTGCGGGCGCGCTCGCCGAACGCAAAAATCTCGTCCAGCGTGCCGCCGTACTTGCGTTTCAAACGATCGAGGAGCGCCAGACGATCCTCGATTTCCTCAAGTCGCGCGGGATCGGCCTCCAGCCTGCCGAGATAGTCGCCAAGCGCGCGGGCGAGATCATCGAGAGCGGCGCGCGCGGCTCCCAGGGATTCGCGGTGTGGTTCAAACGCGCGCTCGTAATGCCCGAGTTCATCGAGCGCTCGCTCGGCCGCGCCGACGCGCTCGAGCGCCGAGCCCTCGTCCTCGTAGAGCGCGGCGTGCGCCGCCCCCGCCGCCGCTCGGACCTTCTCGAGGTTCCGCAGCACGGCGCGCTCGGTCTCAAGCCGCTGATCTTCGCCCGGCTCGATGCGCGCGGCCGTAAGTTCCTGCACCTGAAATCGCAGCAAATCCAAGGCACGCAGGCGATCCTGCTCGCTCTGGTTCAGGCTGGCCCACTCGCGCTCCAGCTCCCGGGCTCGCGCGTACAGCCTGCCGACTTCGTCCAGACGTTCGGAGTCGCGAGCGAAGGCGTCAAGCAGGTCAAGCTGAGCCTCGCGAAGCAGCAATGCCGCGTGTTCGCCCTGGCCATGAATCTCCACCAGCAATGGCGCCAGTTCCTTTGCCGCCGCCAGCGTGACGGGTTCGTCGTTCACCAGCAAACGGCTGCGTCCTCCCGCCTGAATCTCCCGGCGCAGGATGATTTCGGCCTCGGCCTCGCCGCGCACACCGTAATGCTCCAGCCATTCGCGCCAGGGCGGCTTGGCGCTCCGCCGGCCGGCCGTCTCAACCCGAAAAACCGCCGTCACCGTGGCGCGGTCGGAGCCGGTGCGGATCACGTCCGGCGACGCGCGTCCGCCGAGCGCGAGATCCAGGGCATCAACCAGGATCGACTTGCCGGAGCCGGTCTCACCCGTCAGCACGTTGAAGCCGGGATGAAATTCGACGGTCACGCTTTCGACGACGGCGTAGTTCTGGATGTGGATTTCTTGGAGCATTGAGAGGTCGTCAGTCGTCAGTTCTCGGTGACATAGCGGTAAACAATATCTTGCCGGCGCTCATGTTCTGGGCGTATTGCTCCAGCACTGCGGCGCCTGATTCGAGCGGGACTCGTGCCTGCACGTGGCTCTGAAGATCGCCCGCCAGCATGCCCTGGACCTGCCGTGCCACGCGAAAGCGGTCCCACATCGTCATGCCGCGCAGCCATGCGGTCAGCCAGAAGCCGCTGACGTGTTTGTCCTCGAAAATTAACGCCGCCGGATTCAGTTGGGCGGCTTCCAGCGAAAGGCCGCCGTAAAGCAGCACCCGCCCGCTGCGCGGCATCGCGTCCAGCACGCGCCGGGTCAAATCGCCGGCCACCGCTTCCAACGCAAGAGTAGCGCCAAGGCGGCGAGCCAGCAAGGTGAGTTGCCGATCGAAATCGGGATCTGTGGAAACCAGGATGTGCCTGGCATCCAGAGAGCGCAGATCCTCCACTTGCTCGCGCCGCCGGACGACGTTTATGACGGGTAGAGAAAAGCGCCGGGCCAGCCGCACGATCATTTTACCGAGCGCGCTCGCCGCTGCAGTCTGAATAATTGCGCGATGATGTCCGCGTCGCGCAATGTCCATGAGCGCCCAGGCGCTGAACGGATTCACGAGCATCATGGCGGCCTGCTCCAGGTCGACGGAGCGCGAGAGCGGCACCACGGTTTCGGCCGAGGTTACGAGATATTCCGCCCACGTGCCCCAGCGATTGCGGATATCTGCAGCGGCACAGGCAACGCGGCGGCCAAGGAGAATCCGCGGCATCAGGCCTCGTCCCGCAGCCACAACCGTGCCACTGCCTTCGAAGCCGGGAATCGCAGGCAGAGCTTTCTTGAACCCGTAAAGGCCGCGGACGAACATCAGGTCGGACGGATTGATGGGAGCTGCGGCGATCCGGATCAGAACCTGGGCCGGACCAGGGCGGGGAACCGGCCTCTCGACAAGCATGAGGCTCTCAGGACGAGCGTCGTACGCCCGAAGCTCGAGGGCCTTCATGGTGGCGGGGAGCGTCATCTCAGAACCGCTACGGGAGTTTATCACAGGCCCGTGCCAGGCATTTTCATGCTGTAGCGCGGGCGCCCGCGATTTCCGAAACCGGCGCACCACAGCCTCGTAGCGGCTCTCCACGCGCTCGGTGGTCCCCCAGATCAGAAGGTCCGTCTCGACATCCAGAGTCCAGAGCGAATTGTCATCTTCCTGCCGATCTACACCGGCACTATCGCAGCCTCTCGGCGCGAAAAGAAACCATAGACTGGAACCAAATTCGCGTCCAGGTCATCTCTACTTGTCGAGAGCCTCAAGCGATGGGCGTGCGTGAGGCCAGGCGGCACCCGAGCGAAGCATCGGGTGCCAGAATTGTGGTTCGCCCGGAACGGATAGCGGCGGAGCGCGCGAACCGGCGGGTGAAGAGCTGGTGAAAGCTTCCAGCCAGCGAGGTAACGACGATGAGTGATGATTCAGTGGCGCAACAAGCACAGAATTCGTCGCACGAGGAGATTGCTACCCGTGCGTACTACCTTTGGGAAGAGCGCGGCCGCCCGATGGGATCACCGGAAGAGGACTGGGCCCAGGCCGAAAACCACGTGCGCGGAGAAGAGGCGGCTCAGGAGGAGTGGGTGCGGCAGCGTAATGAGGAGGTGCGGGCGCACCGCCGGCATCAGGCCGACGGCCTCCCGCCGTTTGCAGACTTTTCAGGAGCGCTCTGATTTGCCGTTCGTCGTAAGAGACCGGCGGAGGGCACCTGGCGCGTCGGCCGAATTTGAGAGAGGTAGAAGGGGTCTATACAACATGAACAGTTACAGAAGTGCCGTAGAGTACCACGGGGCTAGCAGGGACAACCCGGGCTTGGTTTCCCTGTTGTCGTTCGCGCTGTTATTCCTGGCCTGGCCTCAGAAGTTGCCGGCCTATCAGAACGCGGACGGTCCCGCGCAGGGTTCACAGACGACGCCTTACACGCCACAGACCCCAGAGCAGTTGCAGCAGTTGGTTGCGCCCATCGCGCTTTACCCGGATTCGCTCGTGGCGCAGATCCTGGCGGCATCCACTTTTCCGGAGCAAGTGGTCGAAGCTGACCGCTGGCTGCAGGCGCATCCCGATTTGAGGGGTGAGTCGCTGGGTGAAGCCGTCAACCAGCAGTCATGGGACCCGAGCGTAAAGGCGCTCACCGCATTTCCGTCCGTCCTCGGGAACATGGACAAAAACCTCTCTTGGACGTCGTCTCTCGGCGACGCATACTACAACCAGCAACAGGACGTGATGGACGCCGTACAAGTCATGCGCCAGCGTGCGCAAGCTGCCGGGAATCTTCGAACGACTTCAGAGCAAACTGTAACAACGCAGGGCTCAACCATCGTCGTCGAGCCGGCCAACCCCGAGATCGTCTACGTCCCCGCCTATGATCCATGGATCGTTTACGGCGATCCGCTTCTGGCGTGGCCGGGCTGGTACCCATATCCCGGAATTTGGTACGACGGCCCATACCTCTCATTCGGGATCGGCTTCGGGATCGGCTTCTTCGCGGGTTATGGATGGGGGTGGGGTCATTGGGGCTTTGATTGGCATCACGGCTACCCGATCTACGACCGTGGCCGGTACTACTCGCGGAGCAGCACGTTTTACAACCGGAACAACTATTACCGGGGCGGAGGCGATGCCGGCGTAGGAAGGAGCGTCCAGCGCGGACTGGGCGGAGAACGCGGTGAAGAGGCCGGCCGTTACAACCACACCGAGCCTTTCAACGGAGACAGCCGCGCTGCCCGGGGGTACGCTGAACCTCGCGGCCAGAGTGGCACCCGCTCTGACGCCTTCGGCGGCTATGGCCGCGGCGGAGAAGAGAGGAGCTATTCCGCACGCGGAAGCGAGAGCTTCGGTGGCGATAGGGGCTTCGGTGGCGAGAGAGGTTTTGGCGGCGGTGGATTTGGTGGCGGCGGCGGGGGCAGACATCACTGACGAGGGTTACAAAAGATACCGAGAATGGCTGTAGCGCGGGCGTCCCGCTCCCGATTTGCGCGCCTGGGTCAAGGCGCGCAACAGAAGCCGGTCGACGGGCTGACCGTGAGATTTCGGAAATGGAGAGAAGTATCATGCGGCAGACAAAGCTGAAGTCCGACAGATCTCGTTTGGCTGTTCTTCCACAGTTGAGCGTGGTCGCCATCTTGATTGCCGGGTGCTTTCCCGCCCGCTTCATGGCGCAGCAGCAAGGTCAGAAGACATTTTCATCGCCGGAGGAGGCGAGCGACGCTCTCATCACCGCCGCGCGGAATAATGACAAAAGTGCGTTGATGGATATTCTGGGACTAGAGGGAAAGCAAGTTATCTCGTCGGGAGACGAAGTCGAGGATCGCGAGCACCGCGCGAATATGGCGGAAAAATATCAGCAGATGCACCGTCTGGTGAAGGAACCGGATGGAACCGTCACGGTGTATATCGGCGCCGAGAACTGGCCCATGCCCATACCGCTGGTGAACCGGGGCAATTCGTGGTACTTCGACACCGCGGCAGGCGAGAAGGAGATTCTGTTCAGGCGGATTGGCCTGAATGAAATGTCGGCCATTCGAGTTTGCCAGGAGTTGGTCGCGGCGGAAAAGGAGTACTACTCGGCCGGGCAACACCAGTATGCCGGCAAAATCTTCAGTGATGAAGGGCAACACAATGGCCTCTATTGGAAGGCTGCCGATGGTGAACCGGAGAGCCCCATCGGACCGCTGGTGGCTGCCGCCGTTACTCAAGGTTATCCCGGGGGCCAAGGTGGCCCTGCGACTCCTTACCGCGGTTACTACTACCACATCCTGACCCGTCAGGGGAAGAATGGCCCGGGCGGAGCGAAAAAATACATTGCAGACGGCAAGATGACCGGGGGATTCGCTTTTGTGGCCTATCCCGCGGAATACAGGTCCTCGGGCGTGATGACGTTTATTGTGAACCAGGATGGTGTCGTGTACCAGAAGGATCTCGGCAAAAGGACCGGCATTCTCGGCAAAGCTATTGAGGAATACAATCCCGACTCCACTTGGCGGAATGCTGTAGACCAGCAGGAGCAGACTGCGGGGCGAGGGCAGAACTGAAAGAAGGGGGACGCCTTTCGTCGGTCGATCGCTTCAGGTCGCAGTTCTTGCCTGTATGCGTCAGCACTGCCGCCGGGGCAGGCAAATTACGTCCCGGCGGCGGCCGCTTCCCCTGTCTCGGTTGGCGTTGGCAAAGAGAAATGGAAAGTCGCGCCCCGTAGGTCGTTGGGCGTTGCCCATAAACGACCCCCGTGCGATTCGACGATCGAGCGGCTGATCGCGAGCCCCATGCCTGAGCCTTGCGGCTTGGTGGTAAAGAAGGCGTCGAACATCCGATCGATCTTGCCGGCCGGCAGCCCCACTCCTGTGTCGCTGACGGAGATCACCACCTGCTCGTCCCGCCATTCCGACGTGACCGTGAGCACGCCCCCGGTGTTGTTCATTGCCTGGATACCGTTCAGCATCAGGTTCATCAATACCTGCTGCAGTTGCACCCGATCAGCCGTGATCCTGGGAAGACCGGCGCCAAATCCCGTCCGGATCGAAACCCCAGATCGATGGGCTTCGCCGCGCAGCATCACGACCATTTCGCCGACAATTTCATTCACCTCGGCCAGTTCACGCTTCGGAGGGGCCTTCTTGTACAGCGAGCGCAAGCGATCGATGATGTCGGTGGCGCGAGCGCCGTCCTTCTCGATTCTTTCCGCTGCCAGACGCACCTCTTCGAGATCGGGCTGGTCGTGCTTGAGCCATCTTTGGGTGGTCCTCGCGTTGGTAATCGTGGCCGTAATGGGCTGCTTTAGCTCATGTGAGATCGATGCCGCCAATTCTCCCAGCATGCTGACGCGGTTTGTGTGTGCAAGATCCGCTTGCAGCTGTTCGGCGCGTTTGCGGTCTTGAATATCGGTGGAGACGCCGTACCATTGCCGGATCTCCCCTCTTTTGTCGCGGAGCGGCACGGCCCGGCTCAGAAACCATCGATACTCCCCGTCCGCTCTGCGGAGTCGCACTTCCTCCTCGAAGGGGTCACCGCTGGCGAGGACCGCCAGCCATCGCCGCACATATCGCTCCGCATCTTCCGGGTGAACCACGGCTTTCCAACCCTTCCCGTCTGTGCCCGCCTGCGACTGGCCGGTGTATTCAGCCCAGCGGCGATTCACAAATTGATGCGTCCCACCGGGTCCGGCAATCCACGCCATGGTCGGCATGGTTTCCATCGCTTCCCGTAGTTTCTTTTCCTCCCGCCGCAGTTGGTGCACGCGCGCTTGATACAGTCCCCAAAGCAGAGCCAGGAAAGCAACCGCGCACAGCGCCCGGAACCAGCTCGTCTCGTACCACGCGGGCAAGATCTCAATGCGGAGCGTCGCACCCGGCTCACTCCACGCGCCGCGGCTGGTTGCGCCCTGTACGCGGAAAACGTAACTACCCGCGGGCAGGGTTGTGTAGCTGACGATGCGTTGGTCGCTGCCTGCCTCGTGCCAGCCGTGATCGAGACTCTCGAGCCTGTAGCGATAGCGATTGGTCGCCGCGTCGAAATAACTCAGCGCCGAGAATTCAATGGCCAAGTCATTCTGCGCGTGCGAGAGCGTGATGGAGCCGGTATAACCGATAGATTTGGTGAGAGGCGATTTGGGCCCGATTGGAACGGGGCTGCCCGATAGCCAGAAATTTGTCAGGACCGTTCTGGGGACAAAAGAACTGTTCACAATTCGGCTGGGATAGAAAGCCGTGGCCCCGCTAAAGCCGCCAAAGAACATCTCGCCACTCGGGGTCTGGTAGCAGGCGCCCCAGCCCGTCAGGTCGGGCCCTGGAAGCCCGTCGGCGACGGAGAAGTTTTCGAATTTTCGCGTCGCCGGGTCGAAGGTGGACAAACCATTGTTGGTGCCCATCCAAAGGCGACCGGCCCCGTCTTCCAGAATGCAACTCACCACGTTGCCAGCCAGGCCGTCCTGCTCGTAATAGGTTTTAAAGCTACCGGTGCCCGGGTCAAGCTCGTCCAACCCGTTCTGCGTGCCGACCCACAGATTGCCCGAGCGATCAAAATGCACGGAGTTCACCCGGTTGTCGCTCAGAGACCGGGGATTGTCCAGGTCGTGTTCGTAGATGGTGAACCGTCCGGTGTGTGGATCGAAGCGATGCAACCCCGATTGCGCTCCGAGCCACAGCGTTCCGTGGCTGTCTTGCTTGATCTCCTGGTACTGGATTGTATTCTGCTCCTCAGGGGTGTAGGTGATGAAATTCCCGGTCGCCGGATCGAAACGACTGAGGCCGCCGTAAGTTGCCGCCCATAAGGTTCCCTCGTGGTCGAAGATAAGTCGCATGATCGGATTACCGTCGAGATTTGACGGCTGGCTGCTGCGGACATAGGGGCCAGCCTTGCCTGTTTCAGGATCCAGCCGCTGAAGTCCCTTGTGGAACGTACCCGCGAAGAGAACGCCCGAGTGGTCCTCGAGAACCGAAAGAATCTCATTGTGCACCCCCGTTCCAGCGGGTACCGTGTCTTTGCCGGAACGCCGATCAATACGATTAAGCCCTCCCATGGAACCGATCCAGAGAATGCCGTTGTGATCCTCGTAAATGGAGGTGACGAGCGGGCTGACCAGGCTGCCTCGTTGATATGTGAAGTTCTCAAATGCCGGCGGCCTTTCAGAAAGAAGATTCGGCTCCGTGTCCTGGAGGCATGTCCAGATATTCCCCTCTCTGTCCTGGTAGAGGTTGATCACGCTGTTTGATTCCAGGCTCTCGCTGTCTGAGGCGTTGTGTTGATAATTAACGAGCTGCCTCTGTTGCCGATCGAACTTGAGTAGCCCGATCGTCGAACCCAGCCAGACGGTGCCTTCCTGCGACTCCAGGAGTGCTGACAGCGTGACCGGAGACTTCGCGCCATTCGTCTCATAGTCGATGGAGTGACAGGTGACGGAATGCGTCTCTCGGTTCAAGGTCGCCAGAGCACAGGCTGGATCGTTGCTCGTGACCATCCAGAACACACCGAACTTGTCTTCGTGAAATTGAGAGACCTCTTCCCGAAGTGGAACGTGCCAGATGGCCTTTCCGGTTTTGCGATCGAACTCGTCCAATCCGCCGCTGCTTGCGATCCAGAATCGTCCCCTTCGATCTTCTCCCGCGACGTTGATGCGATTCCCGCTGACGCTTGTGGGATCCCCTGGATCATGGGTGTATTGTGAGGTCTTGCCCGTAGCCGGATCGAACCTGTAGAGTCCCTTGGCCGTTGCCAACCACAGTATTCCCGAGTCATCCTCATGAATCCTGTCGATTGGAGTGGGAAGATGGCCCGGTGCATCTTGATCGATCCGATAGTGAGCAAAGGTCTCGGTAATCGGCTCAAACTTGTCGAGAAATCGATCGCATCCGACCCACAGAGTCCCGGAATGATCTACAAAGAGGCTCCGTATATATACACAGCTCAGGGTATCGGGGCGTCCGGGTTCGTGCTTGAACACTTTCGATTTGTAACCATCAAATCGGTTCAGCCCATATTGAGTTCCAAGCCATATAAAACCGGGATTGTCCTGTACCACCCACGCGACTCTGGTCTGTGATAGCCCGGCGCTTCCGGAAAGCCGCCTGAACCGGATATCCTGTCCGTCGACCACGGTTATCCGGGCCGGCAGAGGGTCGTTTCGCGTCTCCTGCAAACTGCCTGCTTCGTCTCTCGCGGGAATCCCGGGAGTTGCCCTGGTAACGGACGCTCCGCAAGTGGATATGAAGATCGTGCAGAACATCACCCAGCGTGGAAGAGAACGGTGGTTCTCGCGGCTTGAGTGATAAGAGGGCATGTCCTGCCTTGCGAAGCGACGATCGAGGGGCCAGTCGCCAGCCCCATGCTCGTGCCGTCAGGCTTGCATAAAAGCTGTCGAAAAGGTGGCTGGCACTCTCCGCGTCCACCGGCAATCCCGGATCGCGCCGCGCCACCATGCGAGCATACATTCTACCCCTTGCCGGCGTTTCGTAAGGGGCCGCTTTTAGCCGGGGTATCTGACCCCTCACCAGCCTGCCGCCCCCCAAAGGCACCTTTACAAATTCTCCTCCACTGCAGTTTCAGATGCACGTTCCGGACCCTCGCGGCTTCACCGGAATCGTTCTCGTAGGTGTTGACAGCCTACAGGTAGGCAGTTGTACCATACAGATGTTGGGAGCCAACATGTCTGAAAGCAAAGCCGACGTACCCTATGGAACGCTGGACCTCTTGATCCTCAAGACGCTGGATACGATGGGGCCGATGCATGGCTACCGCATCGCCAGGAGAATCGAGCAGGTCGCCGAGAACCTCCTGCGGTTGAACCAGGGATCGATTTATCCGGCCCTCATACGCCTGGAACAGCAGGGCTGGATTCGTACGCAATGGGGAATCTCGGAGACGAAGCGCAAGGTGAAGGTCTATTCGCTGACGCGGGCAGGGTTGAAGCAACTCAGCGTCGAAGTTGCCAACTGGGAAAGGGCGACCGCCCTGGTGGCAAGGTTCCTGGAGGCTGAATCGTGAAACTGCGCGCGGCAATCGCCCGCCTGCGGGCGCTGTTCGGAACGCGGAAACTCGATCGCGAGTTGGACGACGAGATTCGGGCTCACCTTGAGTTGGCCGAGCACGAGGCCCTCACCGCGGGCCTGAAACCGGAAGAAGCGCGTGAAGCGGCCCTGCGCAATTTCGGCGGAATCGAGCAGATGAAGGAAAATCAGCGCGATCGCCGCGGCATCCCCGCGCTCTCGAACCTGTTGAGAGACTTCCGGTACGGGATGGGCGCGGTGGCGCGGGACCCCGGATTCGCCGTGGTCGCGATCGGATTGCTGGCCCTCGGTATCGGCGCCAATGCGGCCATGTTCAGTATTGTCGACGCGGTCCTGTTGAAACCGCTTCCTTTTCCCCAGCCGGAGCGGATGGTCAGAGTGTGGGAATCTCCTCCCGGGGGGCGCAACGGCACCACGACCTTGACCTTTCTCGACTGGAAGCGGCAGACCAGCATCTTTGAGGCGTTGTCAGTCGAGGTTGATACCCGGGCCGCGCTGGCGACCGGTGGCGATCCGGCGCGCGTTCCGGGCAAACTGGTTTCGGCCGACTACTTTCAGGTGTTCGGCGTGAAGCCTGAAATCGGGCGGAGCTTCGCGCCCGGGGAAGATCAGCCCGGAGCGGCCCCGGTGGTGGTATTGAGCCACGCGTTCTGGCAAAGGCAATTCGGCGGCGACCCCGGCGTGTTGCAACGCGATCTGGTGCTGGACGGCGAACCGCACAGGATTGTCGGAGTACTACCCCCGGGCGCCTTCGATCGCGATGAGGCGGTGTTCTGGAAGCCGCTTATCTTTGCACCCGATCAACTGAATCGCGGCCAGCACTGGCTGGAACCCATCGGGCGTCTCAAGGCCGGCGTAAGCCTCGAGCAGGCGCAAGCCCGGATGGACGCCCTGCGAGCGAGTCTCAATAACGTCATTTACCAGAAGGATTGGGGCTTTGCGGTGGATCCGTTCGCCAAGCAGTTGGTTGGGGACACCCTGCGCCGCTCGCTCTACCTGGCGTTTGGAGCGGTCCTGACGGTGTTGCTGATCGCCTGCGCGAACGTGGCGAACCTGGTGCTGGCCAAGGGAGTGACCCGGCGGAAGGAAATGGCGATCCGGGCCGCCCTGGGAGCCAGCCGCGCCCGTTTGATCGCGCAGTTGCTCACCGAGAGCCTGGTGTTGTGTCTTCTCGGAGGCGTCGCGGGTGTCGCTCTGGGAGCGGCGATGCTTCGTGCCGCGGCCCCGCTGGTGGCGGCATCGCTGCCGTTTACCGCCGATCTCAGGATGGACCTGAGAGTCCTCGGGTTCGCCGCGGCGGCCGTGATGGCTGTCCTGATCCTAACGGGCCTGCTTCCTTCTTTGCAGACATCCTTCGGCGGGCTATCCAACGCCATGAACCAGGCCGCGCGTGGGTCGTCGGGTTCGAGCGCGGCGATGCGCCGGGCCATCGTGATCGGTGAAGTTGCGGCTTCGGTCGTGTTGCTCTGCGGCGCGGCGCTGCTGTTCAAGAGCCTGGCAAAGATCCAGCAGGTCGATCCCGGCGTGCGAATCGACCACGTGATGACGATGTCGACCGATCTTCCAACGGCGGCGTACCCGTCCCCTGCCAGTGCCACCCGGTTTTATGAAGCCGTGGTTCAACAGCTCCAGGCCCTGCCCGGAGTGGAGCGGGCGTCGGTTTCGCAAGGATTGCCCCTTGAAGGCACTGATTGGGGAGAATATTTGAACGTGCCCGGAGTGAGGGACCCTCTACTGGTTCGCGTGAAGCTGGTCGATCCCTGGTACTTTGGCGCCATGCAGATTCCCGTGCGGGCCGGGCGGGGAATTGAAAGCCGGGACCGCGCGGGCGCGCCGCTCGTGATGGTGATCAATCAGCAGGTGGCCGGGCAACTGGCGAAGACATTCGGGATCGCTAATCCTGTGGGCCGGACAGTTCAAATCGATGTGACCGGCTACGGTCCGGTTCCAGAGTCCCAGGTGAAGCCGCAGATCGTGGGCGTGATTCGCAACGAGCTTACCGCCGGATTGCACGCGCCGCCGGAACTGGTCGTCTACGTCCCGCTGGCCCAGTTTCCGCGGCAGGACGTCAATCTGGTGGTTCGCACACGGACCGACCCGGCGGCGGCCATGCCCGGCATCCGGCAGGCCGTACGCGAGATCGATCCCAGCCTGCCGCTGGGCGACGTGATGACGATGGAAGAGGTCAAGGAGCAAAGCATGCTTTGGGCGAGGCAGCCCACCTGGGTGCTGGGCGCCTTTGCCGCGGTCGGGGCTCTGCTGGCCGCGTTCGGGCTTTACGGGGTACTGGCGCACGCGGTCACGCAACAGCGCCGCGAGATCGGCATCCGCATGGCGCTCGGCGCGCGTTCAGCCGATGTGGTGTCCCGCATTTTGCGCAGCGCCTTCGTAATGCTCGTCGTGGGGTTTGCCGCCGGGCTGGCTGGAGCCTTCACCCTGACGCGGGCTCTGAAGAGTCTTCTGTTCCAGGTGTCCGCGCTCGACCCGGCTGCACTCGCCGTTGCCTGCGTCCTGATGGCGCTTGTCGGCATGCTGGCGGCCTGGATTCCGGCGAGCCGGGCGGCCCGCGTCGATCCCATGACCGTGCTGCGCGACGAAGGTTGATTGCGGCGGGTCGCGCGGCCCGCTTTCTGCTCGTCTCCGGGAAGCGGACAGGCCAGTTGGCCCGAACGAAGCCGCAATCTAGCCTAGAATCAACAGCCTCGCGAAATCCCTTGGCAAACGAGGCGTGGTATGCCAGGCTCATGCCAGGTTGGGGAAGTCCCGTGTCGTGCTGGTCTGAGGTTGAGATTCGAGTAGTCAAAAAGTCAAGAGTTGCACAGGTTCGAAAACTCAACTGCGGCCGCTTTCATTGCACCCGCCAAAGTCATTGTAAGTTACGAAATATCAGTAGCATATAGGAAGCCGGGATCGGCGTGCAGCAGCATCCATTGCGCCGGCTGCGCAAAATGCGGTCGCACGCAGCAAACCCGCATTTTATGCGGGAGTTTTGCACAATCGGTGACCATCTCATTCTCAATGGTCTCTGGGCATTGGAGGCCAAGAACAAGCGTCCGGAGACGAAGCCGAGAAATTTGGCGTGAAAGAGCGTTTCTTGGGCGTCGAGCTAGACGCACTCGTAGTGGTTCGCGATGGGATAGCGCCGTCCGATGCCGAAAGCTTTGGCCGTGACCTTCAAAACGGGCGCCGCTTGCTGGCGTTTGTATTCCGCGCGGTTCACCATGCGGACGATTCGGCGCACGAGGGCGGGATCGAAGCCGAACCGCGAGGTGATCTGGCCGGCGCAGAGGTGGTCTTCGATATAGGCCTGCAGAATGGCGTCGAGCGTCTCATAAGGCGGCAGGCAGTCCTGGTCGGTCTGATTGGGACGGAGTTCCGCCGAGGGCGCCTTGGTTATCGACGCCTCGGGGATGCGCTCGTGCTCGCGATTCGCGAACCGCGACAGCTCGTAGACCATGGTCTTGGGCACGTCAGCGATCACGGCCAGGCCGCCTGCCATGTCGCCGTAGAGCGTGCAGTAGCCGACGGCCAGCTCGCTTTTGTTGCCGGTGCTCAGCAAAAGCTCGCCGAACTTGTTGGAGAGCGACATCAGGATGTTGCCGCGAATTCGCGCCTGGATATTTTCCTCGGTGACGTCTTCCGCGAGACCGGCAAACGCAGGCTCGAGCGTTTTCGTCATTGATCCGTAAATGCCGGTTATCGGAATGAGATCGAACCCGATTCCGAGGTTGCGCGCGAGCGCCTCGGCGTCCCGGATGCTGCCTTCGGACGAGTACGGGCCCGGCATGCCGACGCCGCGCACGTTCTCGGGACCGAGCGCGTCAGCGGCGATGGTGGCAACGAGCGAGGAATCAATGCCGCCGCTCAATCCCACCAGCGCTTTCTTGAAACCGCACTTGCGGACGTAATCGCGCGTGCCGAGCTTCAGCGCTTCGTAGACGGCCTCGACTTCGGACGATGGTCCGGCGTGAATCTGGCGCGGTTCAGTGCCTGCAGTGCTCGCAGTATCGAAGAAAACCAGGTCTTCTTCGAAGCTGCGCGCCCGCGCGACCACCTCGCCCGCAGCGCTTACCGCCATGCTCGATCCGTCGAACACCAGTTGGTCGTTGCCGCCGACCTGGTTCACGTAGACGACCGGCAGCCGGCGCTCCTGCGCAATCGCCTGGAGCATGCGCTCGCGCAAATGGATCTTCTCGTTGTCGAACGGGGAAGAGGCAATGTTCAGAATGACGTTGGCGCCGGCCTGCACGGCGTCCTGGATCGGGTCGTGAACGTAAAGCTGCTTTTTCCAGAACCCCTTGTCGTTCCAGATGTCCTCGCAGATCGTCACCGCGAGTTGCGATCCCTGGATTTCAAACGACTCCGGAACCTTGCCCGGCTCGAAGTAGCGGGATTCATCGAAGACGTCATAAAAGGCGAGCAGCGTCTTATCGTAGGTCAGCAGCCGCCGGCCGCCATAGAGCAAAGCTGCGGAATCGGCAACGGGCTTGCCCTTGCTGGCCGTCGATCGCCGGACGTACCCGACCAGAATGCGTATTTCGGGCACCATGGCCGCCAGGCGTTCGACCTCGCGTTCGGACCGGTCGACGAAGTGCGGTTCCTCGACGAGATCGCGCGGCGGATATCCGGTAAGCGCAAGCTCGGGGAACACCACCAGGTCGGCGTGACGAGTAGCCGCCTCGCGAGCAAATCGCGCAATCCGGTCCACGTTGCCGGCGAAGTCGCCGACCGTGGTGTTGATCTGTGCCAGAGCGATGCGCATCTACGGTAGGATTATACAAGTCTCGGGGCGCAGATGCTGCGCAGACGGATCCGCGAGGGTTTTAGAAATGCGAAAGCCCCGGCGCACCATCTACAACAGCGCCAGGGCCGTCGAGAGATATTGAATGGACTCTAGACCGTAAAGGAGCTTCCGCATCCGCACGTGGACTTTACGTTGGGGTTCTCGAACTTGAATCCCGAACCCTCCAGCGTCTCCACGAAGTCGATCTTCGTGCCCTTGAGATACATCAGGGACGCCTGATCCACGAACACTTTGAGTCCTTCGAAATCGAACACCTTGTCGATGGGATTGGTCTCACTCTCGAAGTTCATCTGGTAGGAGAACCCCGAACAGCCGCCGCCCACGACCGACACGCGAAGCCCAAGCGGAGCGGGCTCCTGCTGCGACATGATCTCCTTCACCTTCTCAGCGGCGTACGGGGTAAGTTCCAAAGTTGAAGACATTTGCACGGCTCCTTCGATTTACACGATCCTGCCCTTCGCCAAACGAACAGCGATCTCTGCAAATAGGATATCAGGGAGAGCGCGCTCGATCAAGAGGGTGCGGCCTGCTGTAGCGGCGCTCTGTGAGCGCCGCACACCTCAAAAGCCCGGCGGCGCTCATAGAGCGCCGCTACAGCAGGCGCCGCTACAGCAAGCGAACGTGTCGATTCTACTGACCGCCCGTGACGCCGGCGGTGACCTGCGTGCCGATGACGTTGCCGGACACGATCATGTCCACGCGGCGATTCATCTGCCGGCCCTGCGTCGTATCATTG